>NZ_JAAGLX010000025.1:0-128910 GCF_010548325.1 Streptomyces sp. SID13666
CGCGGTGCGGCTGCTGCCGGTGCGGGTGCCGCCGCCGAGCGGCCGGCCCGCCGGCCCCGCCCGGCGAGCGACCAGCCCGACGCCCCGTGGCAGCAGGCCCCGGCGGAGAAACCCGCACCGGTGGCACCGCCGACGGAGAAACCCGCGCCTGTCGGGAAACCGGCTCCGGCTACGGAGACCGCTCCGCCTGCCGAACCCGCACCGCCCGTTCAACCCGCCCCGGCCACCCCGCCGGAGACCCCCGACACCGAGGGAGGACCGACCCCGTGAACGACATCCTCGATGTCGCGCTGCGGCTCGTCGCCGTTCTCGTCGTCTTCCTCACGTTCCCGCTCCTCGTCGGCCAGGCCGAGCACAAGGTGATGGCCCATATGCAGGGCCGGCTCGGCCCGATGTACGCGGGCGGCTTCCACGGGTGGGCCCAGCTGGTCGCCGACGGGGTGAAGTTCGCGCAGAAGGAGGACATCGTCCCGGCCGAGGCCGACCGGCGGATCTTCCAGCTGGCGCCGGCCGTCGCGCTGCTTCCCTATCTCCTGGTGCTCATCGCCATTCCGGTCGGCCCGAACGGTTTCGTGGGACAGGCCATCGACGCGGGGCTGTTCTTCGTGCTCGCGGTGATGGGCGTCGGGGTCCTGGGGTCGCTGATGGCCGGCTGGGCGTCGGCCAACAAGTTCTCGCTGCTCGGCGGGTTGCGTACGGCCGCGCAGCTGATGGCCTACGAACTGCCGATGCTGCTGGCGGCGGCCTCCGTCGCGATGGCGGCGGGCACGCTCTCGCTCCCCGGGATCGTCGACGCGTACCAGTGGTGGTGGACGCCGTGGCAGATCGTCGGCGCCCTCGTCTTCTTCATCGCGGGCCTGGCCGAACTGCAGCGCCCGCCGTTCGACATGCCGGTCGCCGACTCGGAGATCATCTTCGGTGCGTACACCGAGTACACGGGTCTGCGCTTCGCGCTGTTCCTGCTCGCGGAGTACGCGGGCATCGTCGTGCTGTGCGGGCTGACCACCGTTCTCTTCCTCGGCGGTTGGCACGGTCCGTGGGCCGACAGCGTCGGCTGGGTGTGGACGCTGCTCAAGACCGCGGTGCTCGCCTTCGTCGTCATCTGGCTCCGGGTCACGTATCCGCGGCTGCGTGAGGACCAGCTGCAGAAGCTCGCCTGGACCGTCCTCATTCCGCTCGCCCTGGCGCAGATCGCGCTCACCGGCGTCGTCAAGGTGGTGATCTCGTAGTGGCCCACCCGTCTCCCACCCCCGCCCTTCCAACGACTCCCTCCGGGAGCTCCTCTCGATTTCCCGGCCACGGCTTGGCCAAAGGCCTTGCCGTCACCCTCAAGGCGATGACGCGCCGTTCCGTCACCGCGCAGTACCCCGACGTGCAGCCCGATCTGCCGCCGCGCAGCCGCGGCGTCATCGCGCTGTTCGAGGAGAACTGCACGGTCTGCATGCTGTGCGCGCGCGAGTGCCCCGACTGGTGCATCTACATCGACTCCCACAAGGAGACGACGCCCGCCACCGCGCCCGGCGGGCGGGAGCGCAGCCGCAATGTGCTCGACCGCTTCGCCATCGACTTCTCGCTCTGCATGTACTGCGGGATCTGCATCGAGGTGTGCCCCTTCGACGCGCTGTTCTGGACGCCGGAGTTCGAGTACGCCGAGACCGACATCCTCGAACTGACCCATGAGCGCGACAAGCTCCGCGACTGGATGTGGACGGTGCCGGCCCCGCCCGCGCTCGACCCCGGTGCCGAGGAGCCCAAGGAGATCGCCGCCGCCCGCAAGGCGGCGGACAAGCTCATCGCCGCGCAGCAGGCGGAACAGGCGGCGCAGGCCCAGTCGGCCGGACAGGCCGGACAGGCCGGACAGGCCGGGCAGGCCGGGCAGGCACCACCGGAGAGCGGCGCATGAGCCTCGCAGCCGCCGCCGCGGCCCCTTCCGGATTCCTGTCCCCGACCGGGGTCGAGATCGCCTTCGTCCTCGTCGGTATCGCCACCCTCGGCGCCGCCCTGATCTCCGTCACCACCAAGCAGCTGGTGCACGCCGCGCTGTGGCTGGTGGTCGCGCTCGGCGGGCTCGCCGTCGAGTACCTGCTGCTGACGGCGGAGTTCATCGCCTGGGTGCAGGTGCTGATCTACGTCGGTTCCGTCGTGGTCCTGATCCTGTTCGGGCTGATGCTCACCCGGGCGCCCATCGGCCGCTCCCCGGACGCGGACTCCGACAACCGCTGGGTCGCGGTCACGGTGGCGGCCGCCTCCGCGATCACCCTGGTCTGGGTGGTCGTCGACGCGTTCCGCACCACGTGGATCGAGCTGGACGGTCCGGTCCAGGGCTCCACCAAGGTCACCGGGCAGACCCTCTTCCAGCACTGGGTGCTGCCGTTCGAGGCGCTGTCGGTGCTGCTGCTCGCCGCCCTGGTCGGTGCCATCGTGCTGTCCCGCAAGAACCAGGACCAGGACAAGGAGAGCTGATGCACCTCGCCTATCCCGCCGTGCTCGCGGTCCTCCTCTTCTCCATCGGGCTCTACGGCGTCCTCGGCCGCCGCAACGCGATCCTCGTCCTGATGTCCGTCGAGCTGATGCTGAACGCGGTCAACCTCAACCTCGTCGCGTTCGACGTCTGGCTCCGCGACACCCTGCACGCCGGCCAGGCCCTGACGCTCTTCACCATCACCATCGCCGCCGCCGAGATCGGCATCGGCCTGGCGATCGTGCTGCTCGTCTACCGCAACCGCGGCAGCTCCGACGTCGACAGGCTCACCGACCTCGCCGAGAACGGCCTCGCCGGAACCGGTCCGGCCGGCGCGGGCAGCACGCCGGACGCGGCGGCAGACGAGAAGGCAGAGGCCACCGCGTGACCCTCACGACCCTTGCCGCGCTGGTCCCCATCCTCCCGTTCCTCGGCGCGGCCGCCGGACTGCTGCTGGGCAGGCGGGCCCCCGGATTCGTCCGGCCGCTCGCCGTACTGCCGACCGCGGCGGCCTTCGTGCTGGCCGCGGTCGTCGCCGTGCGGCAGGGCAGCGGCGCGCCCACCGACGCCGCGACCCGGCTCACCCCGACCGGCTCGGTCCCCATCGACCTCGCCCTGCACCTGGACGGCTTCGCCGTCCTGATCGCGGTGCTCGTCGGCCTCGTGGCGACCTGCGTCCAGCTCTACTCGACGGCGTACCTGCGCGACGATCCCCGTTACCCCTCCTACGCCGCCCTGGTCTCCCTCTTCACCGCCGCCATGTTCCTGGTCGTCTACTCCGGCGACCTGATGGTGCTGCTGGTCGGCTGGGAGATCATGGGCATCTGCTCGTACTTCCTGGTCGGCCACTACTGGGAGACCGAGGTCGCCCGCGCGGCGTCCATGAAGGCGTTCCTCGTCACCAAGCTCGGCGACGTCCCCTTCATCATCGGCGTCTTCGCGCTCGCCACCGACGCGGGCACCTTCCGCATCAACGGGATCCTCACCGCCGCCACCCACGGCCAGCTCCAGCACCCGACGATCGTCGCGCTGCTGCTGCTCGCCGGAGTCGCGGGCAAGTCCGCCCAATTCCCGCTGCACACCTGGCTGCCCGACGCGATGGCCGGCCCGACGCCGGTCTCCGCGCTGATCCACGCCGCGACCATGGTCGCGGCCGGCATCTACCTCGTCGCCCGGCTGCTGCCCGTCTTCACCGCCAGCGCGGCCGCGCTCGTGGTCCTCGCCGTGATGGCCGCCGTCACCATGATCGGCTCGGGTCTCGCGGCCCTCGCCCAGGACGACATCAAACGGGTACTGGCCTATTCGACGATCGGCCAGCTCGGTTACATGGCCGGCGCGCTCGCCGTGGGCGACCGCAGCGCCGCCGTCTTCCACCTCCTGTCCCACGGCGCCTTCAAGGCGCTGCTCTTCCTCGGCGCGGGCGTGGTCATCCACGCGGCCGGCACCAACTCGCTCTCCGCGATGTCCCGTATGGGCGACCTCGGCAAGCGCGCCCCGGACGCCATGTGGACGATGGGCATCGCCCTGGCGGCGCTCGCCGCCCTGCCTCCCTTCTCCGGTTTCTTCTCCAAGGAATCGGTGCTGCGCGCCGCCGAGCACGCCTCCGGCGGCCACACCGACGGCGTGCCGTCGGCGGTCGGCTGGACCGTGCTGGCCGCCGGGCTGATCACCGCCGTGCTCACCGCCGGCTATGCCACCCGGCTCTTCCTGCTCGCCTTCCGGGGCAGCGGGCCGCGCGCCGCCGACCACGGCCGTGAGCCCGCGATCATGAACGCCGTCCTGTGGGTGCTCGCCGTCCCCAGCGTCGCGTTCGGCATGATCGCCCTCGTCCCGTCGGTCTTCGACCTCCCGAAGTGGTTCGACGGCACCGAGCTCACCCCGACCCTCCTCACCTCCGTCCTCGGCATCGGCCTCGCCCTCGTCGGCGTCCTCGTCACCTATGGCGCCTGGACGGCCGGTGCCGCCCGCCGGTCCGCCGCCCCGCTCGGCGCGATCGGCGCCGACTCGGGCGCCGAGCCTGCCGAGGCGGAAGCGACCGCCATCGCCGCGCACACCGCCGTCTACGGCGACATCGCGTCGTCCGACGACCCGGCCGACCCGGGCCGGCTGCTCCTCGGCCGCCTGCACCGCCACGCGGCGAGCGGCTTCCACCTCGACGCCGTCTACACGGCGCTCTTCGTCCGACCGGTGCTCGCCGCCGCGAACCTCGTCCGCTTCCTCGACCGCGAGGTCGTCGAGACCTACGTACGGGGAGCGGGCGCGGCGCCGCGCCTGCTCGGCGCCGCCGTCCGGCGCGCCCAGACCGGAAATGTCCAGACCTATCTCAGCGCGCTGCTGGCCGGTGCCGTCGTACTCGCCGTCCTCGTCGCCGTCGGAGCGTGAGCCGTGAACGACACCGCCCTCCAGTACGTGCTCGCAGGCATCGTGGTCCTGCCCCTGCTCGGTGCCGTCGGAGCCCTGCTCCCCGCGCCGCCCGGCCTCCGGGGACGCAACCCGGACCAGGCCGTGCTCCGCCACGGCGTCACGGTCACCGGCGCCGTACTGATCCTCGCGATCGTCCTCGCGGCCGGCTTCGACCACGACCACCCGGCGACGATGCAGGCCAGCACCGACCTCAAGTGGATCCCCGCCCTCAACATCCACATCCATCTCGGCGTCGACGGCATCTCGCTCCCCCTCCTCGTCCTGACCGCGCTGCTGACCTTCCTCTGCGCGCTCTACAGCTACTTCAAAAGGCCCGCGGGCCCGTCCCCCAAGGCCTTCGTCGCCCTGCTCCTCGTCCTCGAAGCGGGCACCCTCAGCACCTTCGCCGTGCTGGACCTGATGCTCTTCTTCCTGGCCTTCGAGACCGTCCTCATCCCGATGTACTTCCTCATCGCCCGCTGGGGCGGCGCCGGACGCGAGGCCGCCTCGCTGCGCTTCATCCTCTACACCCTCCTCGGCTCCGTGATCATGCTGCTCGGCCTGCTGCTCATCGGGGTGAAAGCGGGCACATTCGACATGGTGGCACTCGCCACTGACAACGGGTCGTCGCTCGGTCACTCCACGCAGTTGCTCGCCGTCCTCGCCATCGGCATCGGCTTCGCGATCAAGGCCCCGATGTGGCCGCTGCACAGCTGGCTCCCGGACGCCCACACCGCCGCGCCCACCGTCGGCTCCGTGCTGCTGGCCGGCGTCATGCTCAAGATGGGCACCTACGGATTCGTCCGTATCGCGCTGCCCGTCGCCCCGGACGGCATGCACACCTTCGCGCCCTACCTGGCCGCGTTCGCCGTCGTCGGCATCGTCTACGGGTCCCTCGCCTGCCTCGCACTGGCCCGCAAGGGAGCCGGTGGCGACCTGAAGCGCCTCATCGCCTACTCCTCCGTCGGCCACATGGGCTTCGTGCTGCTCGGCATCGCGACCCTCACCCCGACCGGTGTGAACGGGGCGCTCTTCGCGAACGTCGCCCACGGCCTCATCACCGGCCTGCTCTTCTTCCTGGTCGGCGCCATCAAGGACCGCTACGGAACGAGCGACCTCGACCGCCTCACCGGGGAGAACGGCGCGGCCCTGTACGGCAGGGCCCCCCGCCTCGGCGGCCTGCTCGCCTTCGCCGCCGTCGCCTCCCTCGGACTGCCGGGGCTGGCCGGCTTCTGGGGCGAGATGCTCGCCATGTTCGGCGCCTTCAAACCCGCCGACGGGCTCAGCCGCCCCACCTACCTGGTGTTCACGGCGGTCGCCGCGTTCGGCACCCTGCTCACCGCCGCGTACCTGCTGGCCGTCGTGCGCCGCGTCTGCATGGGGGACAAGGGCACCGCGGAGTCCGGGCAGCCGGTGCTGTCCGACGTCCACGGCTACGAGTTCGCCGCCTGGACCCCGCTCGCCGCCCTCACCGTCCTCGCCGGCCTGTGGCCCGCGGCCCTCCTCGGCCTCACCGACCCGGCCGTGCGCTCGCTCCTCGGAGGCAGCTGATGAGCATCCCCGTCACCGGCTCCCACGCCTCCTCCCACGCGACCGGAACGCTCGCGGCGGACGCCGTCGGCTCCCTCGTGCAGTCCGTGGACTGGATCGCCATCGCCCCGGCGGCGATCCCCGCGGCCGTCGCGCTCGTCGTCCTGGTGGCCGACCTCTTCCTCCCCAAGGAGAAGAAGGCCCTGCTGGGCTGGGTCACCATCGCCGGCCTCGCCCTGGCGGGGCTGGCCCTGGGCCCGCTCCGGGCCGGCCACCGCAAGACGTTCTGCCTCACCACCGACGCCGGCGAATGCTCCTACGCGGCCGACCACTTCACCGTCGTCATCCAGCTCCTCGTCATCGGCGGCGCGCTGCTGACGGCGCTGCTGTCGATGCACGACATGGAGAAGTACCCGGCCGGCGAGTACTGGTTCCTGCTGCTGTCCTCGGCCGCCGGAGCCGCGCTGCTGCCCGCCTCCCGGGACCTGGCGACCCTGGTCGTCGCCCTGGAGGTCACGACGCTGCCCGCCTTCGCGCTCGTCGGCATCAAACGCGGCGACCGGCTCTCGTCCGAGGCCGCGCTCAAGTTCTTCCTCTCCTCCGTGGCGGCGACCGCCGTCACGCTGCTCGGCGTCAGCTTCGTGTACGCCGCCACCGGCACCCTCCACGTGGCGTCGATCGCGGACGGTCTGGGCGACGTACAGCCGCAGCTGGCGACGCTCGCCAAGGTCGGCGCGGTCCTCACCCTCGTGGGCTTCGCCTTCAAGCTCGCCGCCGCGCCCTTCCACTTCTGGGTACCCGACACCTACGTGGGCGCGCCGCTGCCGATCGCCGCGTACCTCTCGGTCGTCGGAAAGGCCGCGGGCTTCTCCGGCCTCATCCTCATCACCGTGATCGCGTTCGAGCCGTACGCCGACGTCTGGGGCCCGGTCGTCGCCGTACTGGCCGCCCTGACGATGACGGTCGGCAACGTCGCCGCGCTGCGCCAGCGCGCCGGGTTCGCGCACAGCGCGGTCCGGCTGCTGGCCTGGTCCTCCATCGGCCAGGCGGGCTATCTGCTGGTGCCGATCGCGGCCGCCGCGTACTCCGACGACCCGCAGCACCAGATCGGCACCACCGTGGCGTACGCCCTGATGTACGCGGCCGTGAACCTCGGTGCCTTCGCGGTGGCCGCCCTCGTCGCCCGAAGGGCCCCCGCCAACCGCCTGACCGACTACCGGGGGCTCTACGCGAGCCGCCCGCTGACGGCTCTCGCGCTGGCGTTCTTCCTGCTATGCCTGGCCGGGCTGCCGCCGGGCGTCATCGGACTCTTCGCCAAGGTCGCGGTCTTCTCGTCGATCGTCGGTACGGGACCTGCCTGGCTGGCCGTCGTCATGGCCGTCAACGTGGTCATCGCGCTCGTCTACTACCTGCGCTGGACCGCGCTCCTGTTCGCGAAGCCGGCGGCCGGGCCGGCGCCGGACCCGGGCGCGGCGGAAGGCACCGGAACGGTCTCCGGAGCGGTTGCCGGTGCGGTCGCCGTGGCGGTGCCCGCCACCCGGACGCCCGCCCCGCTCACCGCCGCCATCGCCCTCACCGCGGTCGCCGGCATCGTGCTCTCCGGCGTCCCCCAGCTGGTCCTCCGCTACGCCTCGGGGGCGCTGCTCTGACCCCGCCCGGGGCGTGTGCACAAGGGAACTAGCGGCCTTCCGGTGGCGTTGACCAGTACAGGAGGTTCTCCTAAGAGGGGAGAAGGTTCCCCCGCCGCACACCTTGGAGGGCGCACCGTGCACCGCCGGCACAATGGGCTGAAGACCGCCGTACTCCTCGGCGGTCTGTCCGCACTCATCCTCGTCATCGGCAGCTTCTTCGGCCGGACGGGGCTCATCGTCGCGCTCGTCATCGCGATCGGCACCAACGCCTACGCGTACTGGAACAGCGACAAGCTGGCTCTACGCGCGATGCGTGCCCGCCCCGTCAGCGAGTTCGAGGCCCCCGCGCTCTACCGCATGGTCCGCGAACTCTCCACGGAGGCGCGCCAGCCCATGCCGCGGCTGTACATCTCACCCACCGAAGCGCCCAACGCCTTCGCCACCGGGCGCAATCCGCGCAACGCGGCGGTCTGCTGCACCGACGGCATCCTGCAGATCCTCGACGAACGCGAGCTGCGCGGCGTGATCGGCCACGAGCTGAGCCATGTCTACAACCGCGACATCCTCATCTCGTCGGTCGCCGGCGCGCTCGCCTCCGTCGTCATGTTCCTCGTCAACTTCGCCTGGCTGATCCCCGTCGGCCGGTCCAACGACGACGAGGGCCCCGGCATCCTCGGCATGCTGCTGCTGATGATCCTCGGCCCGCTGGCCGCCTCCGTCATCCAGCTCGCCGTCAGCCGCTCCCGCGAGTACGAGGCCGACGCCTCCGGCGCCCGCCTCACCGGCGACCCCCTCGCCCTCGCCAGCGCGCTGCGCAAGCTGGACGCGGGCACCAAGCAGCTGCCGCTGCCGCCTGAGCCGCGCCTCGAGACCGCCAGCCATATGATGATCGCGAACCCGTTCCGGCCCGGCACCACGTCGAAACTGTTCTCCACCCACCCCCCGATGGCCGAGCGCATCGCGCGCCTCGAACAGATGGCAGGACACCGCCCATGAAGACGATCCTGAACATCATCTGGCTCGTGCTCTGCGGTATCTGGATGGCGATGGCCTATGCCGTCGCCGGCCTGGTCTGCTGCATCCTCATCATCACGATCCCGTGGGGCGTGGCCTCCTTCCGGATCGCCAACTACGCCCTGTGGCCCTTCGGCCGCACCACCGTCGAACGGCACGACGCCGGTGCGGGCTCCCTCATCGGCAACATCATCTGGATCGTCTTCGCCGGCTGGTGGCTGGCGCTGGGCCACATCGTGACCGGGATCGCCCTGTGCCTGACGATCATCGGCATCCCGTTCGGCATCGCGAACTTCAAGATGATCCCGCTCTCGCTGGTCCCGCTCGGCCGGGAGATCGTCCCCACCGACCGGCCGTTCGCCACACGCTGAGCGATCGCCCCGGCCTCCTCGGTTTTCTCAGCCGTCCTGGCCGGCGGTGTCGACGAGCTTCTCGAAGAAGAACTCGTGCTTGAGGAACGAGGTGTCGTACTCGTGCCCGGGATACGGCGGGATCAGCTGCGCCGCCTGGAACAGCCGCCAGCCGTCGCACAGCGCGGCCACCCCCGTCCCGTACGGCGGTTCGTCGCTGTCCCCGGTCGTCGGCGACGTCGCGCCGGTCCCGTCGTAGGCGGACCACCCCACGACCTGGGAGTCCAGCGCCGACGTGGCCAGGTACAGCACCAGTACCCGCTGCCGCAGCGTGCTGGTGGCGCCCATGGTGGGGTCGAAGGTGGGGTCGAAGGTGGTGCTCATGCCTCGCTCCTCAAGTGCGCGGGGACGACGCGCTGCGGCCGGTTGGCGACCCGCGTCATCCAGTGGTCCAGGTCGTACGTGCTGTCGCCGGTCAGCGCCCGCCACAGCTTGATCCGGTTGTGGAACTCCAGCCGGGCGGCGGCCGCTTCGTACCAGGGGAAGCGCGTGCCCAGCTCGGCGGCGACCGCCGGGTCGGCGAGATCGCCGGTGTCCCACAGCCGCAGCTGCCGCACCGTCGGGTTGAACCGGATCTTGAACATGTAGCGCGCGGCGTCGCTGTCGTTGCGCCGTCCGCCGTGCCAGATGCCGTGGTGCAGGAACACCACGGTCCCGGCCGGGCACACCAGCCGCGTCTGCCCGCGGAGGTTCTGGTAGCGGCCGGTGTCGCTCTCGTTGGTGCGCCGCAGATGGCTGCCGGGCACGCTCAGCGTGCCGCCCATCTCCAGCGTCACCGGATGCGGGTAGTACATGAGCTGTACGTCGAACGCGTCCGGCCGTACGTCGATGATCGCGTCGGCGTGCAGCGGCTGCGCCTGCCCGTCCCGGGGCCGGCGGATGTGCACCGCGTGATGGTCGACGGTCGGCCCGGGGCCCACGAGGCTGCGCAACGCGTCGGCCACCACCGGGAGTTCGACGAGGTCGCGGGCGAAGGACCCGCGCTCGTACGCCTCCTCCAGCGGCGTCCCGTACGGCACCTCCGGTATTCCGGCCGCCAGGACGCCCATCGCCCGCTCGTTCATCTCCTCGGGTACGACCGCGTCCATGCGCAGCGAGCCGTGCGCCACGAAGTGCGCCATCTGGACGGAGCTCAACAGGCCCCTGTTCTCAGTGCTGGCTTCCGTGCTGGTTTCCATGCTGGCTTCCGTGCTGGTTTCCATGCGCCAACGGTAGGAAGGAAACCCCTGGCAGCGCGTGGGTCACACTCACCACTACTGGTACGTTTTCACCATGGATGCCGTCGCTCTCCACCTCGACGAGCCACCTCGGGTGGTGAACCTCGGAGTCGGTGTCCACGGCCCCGCCGGCCACACCGATGTCTTCCGGCTCCCCGACCTGTGGCAGCTGCACCTCTACCGCTACACGGCCGATCTCACCGTCGACGGCACCCCGCACGCCATCCGGCCCGGCCGCGTCAGCCTCGTCCCGCCCGGCGCGACCGTCAGATACCGCTACCGCGGCCGCTCCGAGCACCTCTACGCCCATCTGCGCATCCCGGAGGCGGGCGAGCCCCGCAGCGTCCCCGTCATCCAGGACGCGGGCGCACAACTGCCCATGCTCTCCGCCCTGATGCTGCAGGCCGTGGCCGCCCAGCCCGGCAGCCCCGCCAGGACGGCGGCCGAGATCTGGGCCGTCCTGTGGCGCGTCGCCCACCTCACGGCCCCCGCCGCGTCCGACGGCCCGCACCCCGCCGTGGCCGCCGCCATCGCGCACATCGAGTCGCACCTCGCCGACCCGCTGACGGTCCCCGGCGTCGCCCGCGCGGCCGGCGTCTCGCACAACCACCTCACCCGGCTGTTCCGCGCCGCGACCGGCGACACGGTCGTCACCTACATCCGGCGCCGCCGCCTGGAACGCGCCCGGCATCTGCTCGTGGAGTCGACGCTCTCCATCCCCGCCGTCGCCACCTCGGTCGGCATCGCGGACCTCCAGGCCTTCAACAAGGCCTGCCGCCGAGAACTCGGCGCCTCCCCCCGCGCCGTCCGGCAGGGCCCACCGGTGAACCGCGGCTCCGGAACGCGGTGAGGGCGGCAACCGGGGTTGTCCCGGCGGCCGCCCTCATCCACTTCACCACTCCACCGCTTCCCCCAACGGGTCAGCGGTAGTTCACGTACTGCAGAGCGAAGTCGAAGTCCTTGCCCTTCAGCAGCGCCTGAACGGCCTGCAGATCGTCCCGGCTCTTCGAGCTGACCCGCAGCTCGTCGCCCTGGACCTGCGCCTTGATGCCCTTCGGGCCCTCATCGCGGATGATCTTCGCGACCTTCTTGGCGTTGTCCTGCGAAATCCCCTCCTCGATCGAGGCGAAGATCTTGTACTCCTTGCCGGAGAGCTGCGGCTCGCCGGCGTCCAGCGACTTGAGCGAGATACCCCGCTTGACCAGCTTGGTCTCGAAAACGTCGAGGATCGCCTTGACGCGCTCCTCCGAGTTCGCCTGCATCAGAATCTTCTCGCCCGACCAGTCGATCGAGGCCCCGACGTTCTTGAAGTCGTAGCGCTGCGAGATTTCCTTCGCGGCCTGGTTGAGGGCGTTGTCGACCTCCTGCCGCTCGACCTTCGAGACGATGTCGAAACTGGAGTCGGCCATCTTGAGTTGGCTCCTTGGCTGTGATCCGTCAGTACCGCGACCCGTCCCCGGGCCGCCCTCCCAGCCTAGCCACCGCACCCGCCCCGAACACTGATCCATCAGGTGGCGAACCACCCCCGCGCATCAGGTATCGTTTACGTCGTTGCCACAGACCACCCTCAAAAGTGACCTGCGGCGGCTTCCCTGGCGGTGTGCCCGAGTGGCCAAAGGGAGCAGACTGTAAATCTGCCGGCTCAGCCTACCCAGGTTCGAACCCTGGCGCCGCCACGGTAAAGAAGGGTCCCCCGGACCGCGGAAACGCAGACCGGGGGACCCTTCTTCGTTGGGGTGGGTGAGGGTCGCCCGGGGTCAGTTGCCGGAGATGTCTTTTACCGCGACCGGGACCGGGGTGGGGCCCGAGATGACTTCCAGGGTGAGGCCGGCCGTGGACGGAGTGTCCAGGAGTTCGGCGAGGACGGCGGCCACGTCGTCGCGGGGGATGGGGCCGCGGCCGGTCTTGGCGGCCAGCTGGAGACGGCCGGTGCCGGCGTCGTCGGTGAGGGCGCCGGGGCGCAGGATCGTCCAGTCGAGGTCCTTGCGGGCGCTCAGGTCGACGTCGGCCGCTGTTTTGGCGCGCAGGTACTCGGCGAAGACGGGGTCGGTGCCGGGGGCCGGTTCGGCTCCCGCGCCCATCGACGAGACGATGATGTAGCGGCGGGCGCCGGCCCGCTCGGCCGCGTCGGCGAAGAGCACGGCCGCGGCGTGGTCGACGGAGTGCTTGCGCTCCGGGCCGCTGCCCGGCCCCGCGCCCGCCGCGAAGACGGCCGCGTCCGCACCGCGCAGGGCCGCCGCGACCTCGTCGACGGTGGCCGACTCCAGATCGCAGACGATCGGCTCGGCGCCGGCCGCCCGCAGGTCGTCGGCCTGCTCGGGTTTGCGGATGATGCCCGCCACGTCGTCTCCGCGGGCGGCGAGCAGTCGCTCCAGCCGCAACGCGATCTTTCCATGTCCACCTGCGATCACAATGCGCATGATTGCGACGCTACGCCCGCCGGGCGTCCCGCGCGCGTGCACGGCGTGAACGGATCACCATCGGGTGACGCCCGGAAGCGTCTGCCGCGCTCGCGACGGCGGCCTGCCCCGTGGGGCTGGCGCATCGTCAGAAGGCCTCAGGCGAGGCCGCCGTCGCTCCGTGACTGGCGGGGCAGGTCGAGGGCGGCGGTGGTCGCCGAGTCGCAGTACTCGCGGACGGCGCTGGTGCGGGAGACCACCCGGCCGCGGTGGATGACGATGCGGCTGTACGCGAGGGAGAGCACGCCCTCGATCCGTTCCCCGCGTACGGCGAGCAGTTCGGCGGGGAAGCCCGCCTCCACCCGGACCTCGGGCAGCCCCAGGACCGCCCGTGCCTGGCCGCTGACCGCGTCGTAGGCGTCCGCCGCGCCGCATTCGCCGTAGGAGGTGAGGAGGAAGGCGGCCTCCAGGGGGTCGCCGCGTCCGACGGGGTTGGCCAGGTCGCGCAGCGAGCCGCTGCCCGCCGCGACCCGTACGCCGGCCGCGCGCAGTTCGCGTACCGGGGCGAGCAGCCCCGCGGCGCCGCGCCGGGAGGACTCCAGCGCGCCGCAGCCGCCCTGCGGCAGGGCCACCACGGAGACGCCGGCCGCGGAGAGCTGGCCCGCGGCGCGGGCGGCGGCGGCCTGCGGGAGGCGGGCGAGGCCGTTGCAGGGGCCGATGACGACGCCGGGGCGCAGTCCGCCGGCCATGGCGGCGAGCCGGGCCAGCCGGGCCGGATCGTCACCCTGCGTGTGCAGGTCCACGGGGAGGCCGAATTCGGCCGCGACGGCGAGGACGGCCTCTGCATAGCCGCTCGGGTCCGGGTCGAGGTCGGGGCAGCCGCCGACGACGCCGGCGCCCATCTTGAGTGCGTCGCGCAGCGCGGAGAGCCCGTCGGCGCCGGCCACGCCGGTGAGGAGGCGGGGGACGGCGACGGCGTGCAGATCGACGAGCCCGCGCAGCGCGCGGCGGGCCTGGAGCACGGCGGCGAGGGTGCCGAGTCCCTGGATGTCGCCGATCCGGACGTGGGTGCGGATCGCCGTTGCGCCATGGCCGAGTTGGAGGAGCGCGGCCTCGGTGACGCGCCGCTGCACGTCCTCGGGTTCGTACGAGGGTGGCCCCGAGGCGACGCTCGCGTCGGCGGTGAGGGCGCCGTCGAGGTGGGCGTGCGGTTCGGCGGGTGCGGGCAGCAGGAGGTAGCCGCGCAGGTCGATGCGGGTTCCGTCGGCGTCGCTGTGGTCGGGGGCGGCGGTGAGACTGCCGGCGGTGCCGACGGCTTCGATACGGGTGCCGCTCAGCCGCACGTCGACCGTGCGGCCGTCGGTGAGATGCGCACCACACAGCAGCAGCGTGGTGGTCTCGGCGGCGGTGCCGCGCTGGTTCTCGGTCATCGCGCTCCTCCGGTACTGCGGCTCTCGGGTGGGAGGCAAGATCACGCAGGGACGGGGCGAGCCTATGGGGCAGCTCACGCAGGGTCCGGGAGGAGGCCAATAGTCGTACTGGCGTGGTCGATCGAGGCTGTCTCGCGGGGTCCTCGGGGGAGCCTCGTGGCGCGCTCGGAAGGGGTCGGAAGGTGCTCCGGACGGGCTCCTGAAGAGCGACGGAAGAGCCCGAAGTGTGTCGTGAGATATGGATTTCACCTTCGGCTGCGGACCGTGTAATGTCTTCCTCGCTCGCCCCAATAGCTCAGTCGGTAGAGCGTCTCCATGGTAAGGAGAAGGTCTGCGGTTCGATTCCGCATTGGGGCTCTGATGGATCGGCCATCCACCGCTTGGTGGGGGTCAGTTCATCGCAGCGGTGTAGCTCAGTTGGTAGAGCAAGCGGCTCATAATCGCTGTGTCACCGGTTCAAGTCCGGTCACCGCTACCCTGCGTAGTCGTAGTCGATTGTGGGTTTAGTCCTTCAATCGGCTACTCTCGTTGTGTTCATATACCCATCCGTTCGTCAAGGAGCACTCACGTGGCCGCCACCGACGTCCGCCCGAAGATCACGCTGGCCTGCGTGGAGTGCAAGGAGCGGAACTACATCACCAAGAAGAACCGGCGTAACGACCCGGACCGTCTTGAGATGAAGAAGCACTGCCCGCGCTGTAACGCGCACACCGCGCACCGCGAAACGCGCTAACAACAGGCCGTAACACACCACGAGGCCGTCCCCATTCTTGGGGGCGGCCTCGTGGCGTTGATCCGCCCGCCCGCAGGCGGCATGATCACCTCGAGCGTCAGCACCCTGATGTCAGCACGCCCCGAACGTCAGCACCCCGAACGTCAGTGTCGTCACCATGGCCGCCATGATGATGACCGCCACCCCGATCAGCATCCCGTAGCCGGAGGTACCGATGGCACTGGACCAGTCCTTCGTCGGGCGGAGCTATCCGCCCACCGCCCCCTATGAGGTGGGCCGGGAGAAGATTCGCGAGTTCGCCGAAGCGGTGGGCGACCTCAATCCCGCGTACACCGACCCCGACGCCGCCAGGGCCCTCGGGCACCCGGATGTGATCGCGCCGCCGACGTTCGCGTTCTCGATCACGTTCAAGGCGGCCGGCCTGGTCGTGCAGGACCCCGAGTTGGGGCTGGACTACAGCCGGGTGGTCCACGGCGACCAGCGGTTCGTCCACTCGCGCCCGGTGCGTGCCGGGGACCGGCTCACGGTCGTCTCGCACATCGATTCGATCAAGTCCCTCGCGGGGAACGACGTCCTGTCGGTCCGTGGTGAGGTGCACGACGAGAACGGTGAGCATGTCGTGACGGCGTACACGATGCTCGTGGCCCGCGCGCAGGAAGGGGTGTGATCCGGATGACAGCGAAGATCTCCTACGACGAGGTCGAGGTCGGCACCGAGCTCCCGGCGCAGACGTTTCCTGTGAGCCGCGCCACGCTCGTGCGGTACGCGGGTGCGTCCGGTGACTTCAACCCGATCCACTGGAACGAGCGGTTCGCGAAGGAGGTCGGACTGCCGGACGTCATCGCGCACGGCATGTTCACGATGGCCGCCGCGATCCGTGTGGTCACCGACTGGGTCGGCGACCCGGGTGCGGTCGCCGAGTACGGCGTCCGGTTCACCAAGCCCGTCGTTGTCCCGGACGACGACAAGGGCGCGGTGATCGAGGTCTCGGCCAAGGTCGCGGTCAAGCTGGACGACGAGGCCCGCACGGTCCGCGTTGACCTGGTGGCCACCGCCGCCGGCCAGAAGGTGCTGGGCCTGTCCCGCGCCGTCGTCCGACTGGCCTGAACACGCGCCGGAACGGGAGGGCTTCCTCGGAAAGGAAGTCCTCCCGTTTCCCGCTTGACGAAGTTAGTTAGTGGTCACTACCTTAGAGACATGGCGAAGACGAGCATGCGGATGAGCGCGGAGGACCGGCGCGAGAGTGTCACTCGCGCCGCGATGACCGAGTTCGCCAAGGGCGGTTATTTCGGAACGTCCACGGAAGCGATCGCCCGCCGGGTCGGGGTCTCGCAGCCGTATCTGTTCCGGCTGTTCCCCACCAAGGTGGATCTGTTCAAAGCCGCCGCGAACCGCTGCTTCGACCGCACCATCGCCACCTTCGAGCAGGCCGCGGAGGGCCTGGAGGGGGAGGGCGCGCTGGAGGCCATGGGGCAGGCCTACGGCGAGATGATCGAGGAGGACCGTGATGTCCTGCTCATGCAGATGCAGCTCTACGTCGCCGCCGCGGCGTCGGGCGACGGTGACGTGGCCGAGCTGGTCCGCCGCCGGTGGCTCGACATGTGGGACATGGTGCGCGCCCGCACCGGTCTCGACGACGAGTGGATGAACAAGTTCTTCTCGACGGGGATGCTGATCAACACGCTGGTGTCGCTGGGGATCCCCTCGGACGACCGCTGCTGGTTGGGCTTCCCGTTCGACGAGTCGACCGAGCAGGCGGAGTCGGCCGAGTCGAACAAGTCGGCAGGGCCGGCTGATCCGGCAGGGCCGGCCGCCTGACCCCTCTGGACCTCCTGGACCCCCGGGATCGCCGGACCCCCGGCGGACAGCAGAAGATCAGCGCAGATCGCCGCACACGTGTACCCACAGAAGTTAGTGACTGATAACTAATCCCCGGGAGGGGTCATGCAGGAGCAGGAGCACCAGCAGCAAGAGGCAGGACAGGAGAAGGGACCCCGGCGCGGTACCGCCGTATGGGCCCTGATCATCACCAGCCTCGCCGGCTTCATGGCGAGCCTCGACAACCTCGTTGTCACCACCGCGCTGCCCTCCATCCGCAAGGACCTCGGCGGGGCGCTCGAAGACCTCGAATGGACGGTGAGCGCCTACACCCTCACCTTCGCGGTCCTCCTGATGTTCGGCGCCGCCCTCGGCGACCGGTTCGGCCGCCGCCGGCTCTTCACCGTCGGCCTCGGGCTGTTCACCGCGGCCTCCGCCGCCGCCGCGCTCGCCCCCGGTATGGGCGAGCTGATCGCCGCCCGCGCCGCCCAGGGCGTCGGCGCCGCGATCATGATGCCGCTGACCCTCACCCTGCTCTCCGCCACCGTCGCACCGGAGCGCCGCGGTATGGCGTTCGGCATCTGGAGCGCGGTCAACGGTCTCGCCGTGGCCACCGGCCCGCTCATCGGCGGCACCCTCACCGAGCACTTCTCCTGGCAGTGGATCTTCTGGCTGAACGTGCCGATCGGGCTGCTCCTGCTGCCCCTCGCCCGGCTCCGCCTGAACGAGAGTCGCGGCCCGAACTCCCGGCTGGACGTCCCCGGCACCGCGCTCGCCAGCGCCGGCCTCTTCGGCATCGTCTACGCCCTCATCCGCGGCAACGCCGACGGCTGGACCAGCCCCTCCGTCCTGACCGGGCTGATCGCTGGCGCCGCGCTCATAGTCGCCTTCGTCGCCTACGAGAACCGTGCCGCGCACCCCATCCTGCCGATGCGGCTCTTCCGCAACCGCGCCTTCAGCGCGGTGAACGCGGCCAGCCTGCTGATGTTCCTGGGCATGTTCGGCTCGATCTTCCTGCTCAGCCAGTTCATGCAGAACGTGTCCGGCTACTCGCCGATGGAAGCCGGCGTCCGGATGCTCCCCTGGACGGCCATGCCGATGATCGTCTCGCCCATCGCGGGCATCCTCTCCGACCGCATCGGCGGCCGCCCGATCATCGCCGCCGGGCTGGCGCTCCAGGCCGTGGGCCTCGCGCTCTTCGCCCTCGTGGTCACGACGGACGTCTCCTACACGGCCCAGCTGCCCGCGCTGATCATCAGCGGTATCGGGATGGCGATGTACTTCGGCCCCACCGCCAACGTCGTGATGTCCAGCGTCCGCCCCGAGGAACAGGGCATCGCCTCCGGCGCCAACAACGCCTTCCGTGAGCTCGGCGGCGCCCTCGGCGTCGCGATCCTCGCCTCCGTCTTCTCCTCCCAGGGCGGCTACGAGTCCGCCGGCCGCTACGTGGACGGCCTGGTGCCCGCACTGTGGGTCGGCGCGGTCGCGGTCGGCCTCGCGGCGGTCGCCGCGGTGCTCATCCCGAGGCGGCGCAAGGCGACGGCCACCCCGGCCGACGCCCAGCCGCAGCGCACCCTGGAGCCGGTCGCCTGACCGGCGGGGAGCACGCGGAGAGAACACCCCCTGGGGACCGGCCGACCGGTCACCGGGGGGTGTCCCCGTAGGGTGGACGGCGTGCACGTAACCCACGACACCCCCCTCGCCCCCCTGACGACCTTCCGGCTCGGCGGCCCCGCGGCCCGCCTCGTGACGGCCACCACCGACGCCGAAGTCGTCGAGGTGGTCCGCGCGGCGGACCGCGCCGGCACGCCGCTCCTGGTGATCGGCGGCGGCAGCAACCTCGTCATCGGGGACGCCGGATTCGACGGCACCGCGCTGCGCATCGCCACCACCGGCTTCACCCTCGACGGCACCGCGCTGGAACTGGCGGCCGGCGAGGTGTGGAGCGACGCGGTCGCCCGGACCGTCGAGGCCGGCCTGGCCGGTGTCGAGTGCCTGGCGGGCATCCCCGGATCCGCCGGGGCGACGCCGATCCAGAACGTGGGGGCGTACGGGCAGGACGTCTCGGCGACCGTCACCGAGGTCGTCGCGTACGACCGCCGCAGGGGCGAGACGGTGACGATCCCCGCCGCCGACTGCGGCTTCGCCTACCGCGACAGCCGCTTCAAGGCCGACCCTGAGCGGTACGTCGTGCTGCGGGTGCGCTTCGGCCTGGAGGACGCCGGCGGGCTGTCGGCGCCGGTGAAGTACGCGGAAGTGGCCCGCGCCCTGGGCGTCGAGGCCGGCGACCGGGTCCCGGTGGCCACCGCCAGGACGACGGTGCTGGCGCTCCGCGCCGGCAAGGGGATGGTGCTGGACGCGGCCGACCACGACACCTGGTCGGCGGGTTCGTTCTTCACCAATCCGATCCTGACGGACCGGGAGTTCGCGGAGTTCGTGAGCCGGGTGCACGACCGGCTCGGCGCGGACACCGAACCGCCCGCCTACCCCGCGGGGGACGGCCTGCGGAAGACGTCGGCTGCCTGGCTGATCGACCGCGCCGGGTTCGCCAAGGGGTACGGGGACGGCCCGGCCCGCATCTCCGGGAAGCACACCCTGGCGCTGACCAACCGCGGCCAGGCCAAGACCGAGGACCTGCTGGCCCTCGCCCGTGAGGTCCGTGACGGAGTGCGATCCGCCTTCGGAGTCACGCTCGTCAATGAACCGGTCATGGTCGGAACCCGTCTGTGAAGCAGGGAAGAGTCTCGAAGAGACCTCCCGGCGGTTTCCGCGCGGGCTGGTGACGAGGTCCGAGAGAGGGAATTGCCGCCCCGGCGAACGCAGTTGACGGAAGCTGACGGTAGGGGCGGAATGTGCGCAGGGCGGGGACGACCAGGGCCGCGACCGGAGCCACCGACGGGGTGGCGGCGTGGTTCGGCCGGTGGCCCGTCCGGCGGCACACCGTGGCCCTCACGCTCTGGACCGTCTGCTGGTTCGTGGTCACGTCCCGCAACGGCGGCGTCTCCTGGCACTACCTGAGGACCGGTGGCCGGCTGCTGACCGGCGGCGGCCCGGGCGGCGGGCTCGCGATCTACCAGAACCACCCGGAGCTGCAGATCGGCCCGGTCAGCTTTCTGACCGCCGCGCTCTTCGAGCCCTTCCCGCCGGGAGTGGGGGAGCGGCTGGCCGAGGCGTTCATGTCGGGCCTGGGCCTGTACATGCTGGTCGTGGTGGGCCGCACGGCCGCGGACTTCTACGCCGGCACCGGCATCAACCACCGCAGGCTGCAGCAGCGGGTGCTCATAGCCGGGCTGGCCTTCATCCCGATGTGGGTGGAGGTCTCGGTGCGGTTCGCGCACCTGGACGACGTACTGGCGCTGTTCTTCACCGCCCTGGCGGTGCGCGCCCTGGTCCGCGGCCGGCCGGCCGCCGTCGGCATCCTGCTGGCGCTGGCCGTGGACTCCAAGCCCTGGGCGCTGTCCTTCCTCCCGCTGCTGCTGGCGATGCCGCGCGCGCACTGGCGCCGCGCCGCCTGCTGGCTGGTGGCCCTCGTCGCGGTGGCCTGGCTGCCGTTCTACGTCACCCACCTCGGCTCGGCCGCCGCCGCGCGGTTCGCGATCCCCAACCAGCCCGCGTCCGCGCTGCGCTGGTTCGGGGTGGCCGACGCCGTCACCCCCGGCTGGGACCGTCCCGCGCAGGCCCTGCTGGGCCTCGCGCTCGGCACGGTGGCGGTGCTGCGCGGCCGCTGGCCGGCCGTCGTGCTGCTCGGCGCGGACGCCAGGATCGCCCTCGACCCGAGCGTCTACACGTACTACAGCGCGTCGGTCCTGCTCGGGACGCTGCTGTGGGACGCGGTCGGGCAGCGCCGTCTGGTGCCCTGGTGGAGCTGGATCGCGCTGCTCTCGCTGTACGGGAGCGCGCTGCTGGTCCCGTCGGAGTCGGCGCAGGGGCTGATCCGGCTCTCGTTCGCGGCCGTGTCGGCGGCGTACGTCCTGCTGTGGCCCATGAAGAAGCGGACGAGACCCCGGGCGGGCGGCCGGCGCGCCGCCGCTACAAGGAGCCGGCGCGGCGCACCCGCTCCCATTCGAGGACGTTGAGGGCGACGATGAGCAGCGCGAGCAGCCCGAGCGCGCCCACCGCGGGCAGCCGCGCCGCGAGCGGCAGCACGGCGAGGACGACGGCGAAGGCCGCCAGCCGGGTCGTGGACCACAGGCGGAACATCCGCCACCGGGTGTAGCCGAAGACGGCCAGGAAGAGCGCACAGCCCCCGAAGAGCAGCCCGGCCACGCCCGTGCCGAGCCGGGCCGCCGGGTGCGCGACCGCGTCGTGCATGCCGACCGCCACCGCGATCACCCCGCCGAGGAATCCGACGTGGGCGTAGGACAGCACCTCGCGGATGGTGTCGGTCTGCCGGTCGGAGGTGGCCAGGGCGTGCTGGATGGCGCTCGCCGCGAACGCGAAGTACACCCACCACAGGCCGGCCGCGAGGGTGAAGGCCGCCGCGACGGCGGTGAGCTCGGCCGCGTCCAGGTGCGCGGCAGCGGACGCCGGGGCGCCGATCGCCACGATCGACTCACCGAGCGCCACGATCAGGAACAGCCCGAAACGTTCCGGCAGATGCCCGGGGTGGAACCGCACCCGGGACAGCCGGCGGCGCAGCAGGAACGGCATCGACAGGTCGATCAGCGCGGCCGACCCCCACAGGGCGGTGCGCGCCGGGCCGTCGAGGAAGCCGCCCGCCAGCAGCATCGGTCCGGTGAGGCAGGCGCCGACGGCGAAGGCGCTGAGCCGTACGTCCTGCCAGCGCAGCACCAGCGCCCAGAGCACCAGCCGGGCCGCCCAGTACGAGGCCCCGTAGAGCACTCCGCGCCCGTCGTAGGCCAGCGGCAGCGCCAGCCCCATGAACAGCGCGCTGAGTCCGACGGCGAAGATCCCGATCCGGTCCAGCGGATTGTCGACGTCCTGCCGGTTGGCGTGCAGGGACATCCCCACCCAGGCCCAGTACGGCGGCACGAACACGATGAGCGCCCGCCCGACGCCCGCCCAGGAGTGGTCCTCGTGCAGCAGCGCGCTCACCTGCGTGATCGCGAACACGAACACCAGGTCGAAGAACAACTCCGCCCAGGTGACCCGCTTTTCGGCCTCGTCCATCCCCGCCCCCGTAACACTCACCGCCCCGACGGCGCACGACTGTACTGCGGGGGCCGGGCCGTCGAGGAAGCCGTCCGGCGGGCGGTCAGGCCGGCAGCGCCAGCCAGTCCTCGATGCCGGCCAGCAGCCGCTCCCGTACCTCCGGCGGCGCCGCCGAGCCCCGTACCGACTGCCGGGCCAGCTCCGCCAGCTCCTCGTCCGTGAAGGCGTGCGAGTCCCGGGCGATCTCGTACTGCGCGGCGAGCCGGGAACCGAAGAGCAGCGGGTCGTCGGCGCCCAGCGCCATCGGTACGCCCGCGTCGAAGAGCGTGCGCAGCGGCACGTCCTCCGGCTTCTCGTAGACGCCCAGCGCCACGTTGGACGCCGGGCAGACCTCGCAGGTGATCTGCCGCTCGGCGAGCCGTCTCAGCAGCCGCGGGTCCTCGGCGGCCCGTACGCCGTGCCCCACGCGCCCCGCGTGCAGGTCGTCGAGGCAGTCGCGGACGCTGCTGGGCCCGGCGAGCTCACCGCCGTGCGGGGCGGCGAGCAGCCCGCCGTCCCGGGCGATGGCGAAGGCGCGGTCGAAGTCGCGGGCGAGCCCGCGGCGCTCGTCGTTGGAGAGACCGAAGCCGACGACGCCCCGGTCGGCGTAGCGCACCGCGAGCCGGGCGAGGGTGCGGGCGTCGAGCGGGTGCTTCATGCGGTTGGCGGCGACGATGACGGCCATCCCGACGCCGGTGTCCCGGGAGGCGGTCGCCACCGCGTCCAGGATGATCTCCATGGTCGGGATGAGGCCGCCCAGCCGGGGTGCGTAGGACGTCGGGTCGACCTGGATCTCCAGCCACCCGGAGCCGTCCCTGGCGTCCTCCTCGGCGGCCTCATGGACCAGCCGCTGGATGTCCTCGGCGGTGCGCAGACACGAGCGCGCGCTGTCGTAGAGCCGCTGGAAGCGGAACCAGCCCCGCTCGTCGGTGGCCCGCAGTTTCGGGGGTTCGCCCGAGGTCAGCGCCTCGGGGAGGTGCACACCGTGCTGGTCCGCGAGGTCCAGCAGGGTCTCGGACCGCATGGAGCCGGTGAAGTGCAGATGGAGATGGGCCTTGGGGAGCAGACGGACATCACGTGCCATCCGAAGATCCTGCCGTACGGGTGACGCTGTCCGGTACCGGTTTCACCGAACGGGGGCTTGCCCGAAAACAGAAACGGGCCCCCGGCAGCAGCCGGGGGCCCGTCGAAGGGAGAGCCGTCAGTCGCGGGCCTCGCCGAGCAGCTTCTGGATCCGGGAGACGCCCTCGACCAGGTCCTCGTCACCCAGTGCGTAGGAAAGCCGCAGGTAGCCGGGGGTGCCGAAGGCCTCACCCGGGACCACGGCGACCTCGACCTCGTCCAGGATGAGGGCCGCCAGCTCGACCGAGGACGCCGGGCGCTTGCCGCGGATCTCCTTGCCGAGCAGCTCCTTCACCGAGGGGTAGACGTAGAACGCGCCTTCGGGAGTGGGGCACACCACACCGTCGATCTCGTTCAGCATCCGCACGATGGTCTGCCGCCGCCGGTCGAAGGCGGTGCGCATCTCGGCGACCGCGTCCAGGTTCCCGGAGACCGCGGCCAGCGCGGCGATCTGCGCGACGTTGCTGACGTTGGAGGTGGCGTGCGACTGCAGGTTCGTCGCGGCCTTGATGACGTCCTTGGGGGCGATCATCCACCCGACGCGCCAGCCGGTCATGGCGTACGTCTTGGCGACGCCGTTCACCACGATGCACTTGTCGCGCAGCTCGGGGAGGACCGCCGGCAGCGAGGTGAAGGTCGCGTCCCCGTAGACGAGGTGCTCGTAGATCTCGTCGGTGAGCACCCACAGGCCGTGCTCGACGGCCCAGCGGCCGATCGCCTCGGCGTCGGCCGCGCTGTAGACGGCGCCGGTCGGGTTGGACGGCGAGACGAACAGAACGACCTTGGTCCGCGGGGTGCGGGCCGCCTCCAGCTGCTCGACCGTCACCCGGTAGCCGGTCGTCTCGTCCGCGACGACGTCGACGGGCACGCCGCCCGCGAGCCGGATCGACTCGGGGTAGGTGGTCCAGTACGGCGCCGGGACGATGACCTCGTCGCCCGGGTCGAGGATCGCGGCGAAGGCCTCGTAGATGGCCTGCTTGCCGCCGTTGGTGACCAGCACCTGGGAGGCGTCGACCTCGTAGCCCGAGTCGCGCAGCGTCTTGGCGGCGATGGCGGCCTTGAGCTCCGGCAGCCCGCCGGCCGGGGTGTAGCGGTGGAACTTCGGGTTGCGGCACGCCTCCACCGCGGCCTCGACGATGTAGTCGGGGGTCGGGAAGTCGGGCTCGCCGGCACCGAAGCCGATGACCGGACGCCCGGCGGCCTTGAGGGCCTTCGCCTTGGCGTCCACAGCGAGTGTCGCGGACTCGGAGATCGACCCGACGCGGGCCGACACCCGACGGTCGGAGGGGGACTGTACGGGGGGAGTGGCAGCGGTCATGAGTGCATGCTCCCAGACGGCGTACCGCCCCGGCACCGCGGTTTGCGGAGTGGACGGCGGGGCCTGCGGCGGAGCCGTTCGACGACCGGCCTGTGAACACGTACACTCATCCGTCGATGGCCCTCTCGCGAACTGCGGTACGTTGAGGGGCGTCTTCAAAGGGTCGTAGCTCAATTGGTAGAGCACTGGTCTCCAAAACCAGCGGTTGGGGGTTCAAGTCCCTCCGGCCCTGCTACACGCGTCCTCACCAGGATGCGGGCAGGTAATTGCACTCGCCGTACCGCGCGACGGGCGCGGTATGGCCACGACCCGGAGTCAGGTGAAGACGAGTGACTGAAATCACGGACTCCATCGAGGTCCCTGAGCCTGACGCATCCCAGGACAAGAAGGCCCGCCGCGGAGGTAAGCGCGGAAAGAAGGGCCCCCTGGCCCGTCTCGGCCTCTTCTACCGGCAGATCGTCGCCGAGCTCCGCAAGGTCGTCTGGCCTTCGCGTCACGACCTCACGACGTACACGAGCGTCGTAATTGTCTTCGTTGTCGTCGTCATCGGGCTTGTGTCCGTGATTGACTTTGGCTTCGCGAAGCTCGTCTCGTACGTCTTCGGATGATCCTGCGGACGACGCCCCTGCGGCGCCTTTCCGCATGTTCCACCCCTTGAAGTCAGGAAGAAGCAGTCACCGTGTCTGACCCGAACGTGTACGACGCCGACGAGTCCGTCGAGGGCGACGACACTGCGCTCGACATCGTCGAGGCAGCCGACGGCGACATCGACCAGGCCGAAGCTGCCGATGAAGCCGCGGGCGAAGCCGCCGAGCAGGCCGCCGTCCACGTCATCGACGAGACCGGTGCGGCAGTCGCCGAGGACGCCCAGGACGAGACCGAGGCGGCCGTCGACGAAGAGGCCGACGCCGTGCTTGCCGAGGCCGACGCCGAGCTGGCCGAGGACGCCGAGCCCGTCGAGGAGCCGGAGCCGGTCGACCCCGTCGCCGCCTTCCGCGAGGAACTCCGCACTCTGCCCGGCGAGTGGTACGTCATCCACACGTACGCCGGCTACGAGAACCGCGTGAAGTCCAACCTGGAGCAGCGCGCCGTCTCGCTGAACGTCGAGGACTACATCTACCAGGCAGAAGTGCCCCAGGAA
Source organism: Streptomyces sp. SID13666 (assembly GCF_010548325.1). Taxonomy (NCBI): domain Bacteria; kingdom Bacillati; phylum Actinomycetota; class Actinomycetes; order Kitasatosporales; family Streptomycetaceae; genus Streptomyces; species Streptomyces sp. SID13666. The sequence goes on from NZ_JAAGLX010000025.1 coordinate 25,779, forward strand.
GAAGTAGCCCAGATCAAGAACGGCGAGCGGAAGACGGTCAAGCAGAACAAGCTTCCCGGCTATGTGCTCGTCCGCATGGACCTGACGAACGAGTCGTGGGGCGTCGTCCGCAACACGCCGGGCGTCACCGGCTTCGTGGGCAACGCGTACGACCCGTACCCGCTGACCCTGGACGAGATCCTCAAGATGCTCGCTCCCGAGGTCGAGGCGGCCGACGACGGCGCCGCCGCCGCGGACGGCACGGGTCCGGCCCGCAAGATCGAGGTCCAGGTGCTGGACTTCGAGGTCGGCGACTCGGTCACCGTCACCGACGGCCCGTTCGCGACGCTGCAGGCGACGATCAACGAGATCAACCCGGATTCGAAGAAGATCAAGGGCCTCGTCGAGATCTTCGGCCGCGAGACCCCGGTCGAGCTCAGCTTCGACCAGATCCAGAAGAACTGAGTTTTTTACACGTCCGACCAGGTCAGACCGGATTTCATCGCCGGTCTGGCCTGTTTGGTTTCAGGCCACGCCGCGATACCCGTTATCGTGGTGCGGTATGCCTGCTAGCAGGCGAAACAACTCTCACTAGGACCCGGAGAGAGCAATGCCTCCCAAGAAGAAGAAGATCACGGGGCTTATCAAGCTCCAGATCAACGCGGGCGCGGCCAACCCCGCCCCGCCCGTCGGCCCCGCACTGGGCCAGCACGGCGTCAACATCATGGAGTTCTGCAAGGCCTACAACGCCGCGACCGAGTCGCAGCGTGGCATGGTCGTGCCGGTGGAGATCACGGTCTACGACGACCGCTCCTTCACCTTCATCACCAAGACTCCGCCGGCCGCGAAGCTGATCCTCAAGGCCGCGGGCGTGGAGAAGGGCTCCGGCGAGCCGCACGTCAAGAAGGTCGCGAAGCTCACCGCCGCTCAGGTGCGTGACATCGCCACCGTCAAGATGCCGGACCTGAACGCCAACGACCTGGACGCCGCGTCGAAGATCATCGCCGGCACCGCCCGTTCCATGGGCATCACGGTCGAGGGCTGACACCCACCCCGAAGCACGTCTGTGGAAGGGCCGCGCGCGGTCCGTACCACGACTCCACTCACCATTGAGGAGCAGCAGTGAAGCGCAGCAAGACTCTCCGCGCTGCGGACGCGAAGATCGACCGGGACAAGCTCTACGCCCCGCTCGAGGCCGTCCGTCTCGCCAAGGAGACCGCAGCGACGAAGTTCGACTCGACCGTCGAGGTCGCCATGTGCCTGGGTGTCGACCCGCGCAAGGCCGACCAGATGGTCCGCGGCACCGTCAACCTCCCCCACGGCACCGGCAAGACCGCCCGGGTCCTGGTCTTCGCGACCGGTGACCGTGCCGAGGCCGCGCGTGCCGCCGGCGCCGACATCGTCGGCTCCGACGAGCTCATCGAAGAGGTGGCCAAGGGCCGCCTCGACTTCGACGCCGTCGTCGCCACCCCGGACCTCATGGGCAAGGTCGGCCGCCTCGGCCGCGTGCTCGGTCCCCGTGGCCTGATGCCGAACCCGAAGACCGGCACCGTGACCCCGGACGTGGCCAAGGCCGTGACCGAGATCAAGGGCGGCAAGATCGAGTTCCGCGTCGACAAGCACTCGAACATGCACTTCATCATCGGCAAGGTGTCGTTCGATGACGCGCAGCTGGTCGAGAACTACGGCGCGGCCCTGGACGAGCTCCTTCGTCTGAAGCCGTCCGCCTCCAAGGGCCGGTACATCAAGAAGGCCGTCATCAGCACCACGATGGGCCCCGGTATCCCGGTGGACCAGAGTCGTACCCGCAACCTCCTCGTCGAAGAGGACCCGGCCGCCGTCTGATTCTGACGACGCCGCCGCGTACGCGACTCGGGCCGGGCCTCGCTCCTCTCCGGAGCGGGGCCCGGCCTGTCAGCTGTCCCGGCCCTGTACGCCCCTGTCCCGCCCGGACGGGGGCGCCGGCGCCCCCACGGGCGTCCCGGCCCGAATGCGGCCGCTGAGCGGCCCGTTGAGGCGATTTGCCGGATCGCGACCCGTTCGCGTACGCTATCGAAGAAGCCAAAGACCGCTGGTCGCTGCTGTGCCCTCGTTGAGGAGCGCGGCGGCCGAAGGATCCGCTAGCTGCGGACGACCCGCTCAGGTTGCTGTGGAAGAACTCCTGGAATTCATTCTGGTTGAGTAACGCCCCGTGCGCCTGCGCCGGGGCGTTCGTGTTGCCCAGCCCCTTCCGTGCGGTCCGAATCACCCGGAAGGAGGCCGAGACTCATGGCGAGGCCCGATAAGGCTGCTGCGGTTGCCGAGCTGACGGACAAGTTCCGCAGCTCCAATGCCGCAATGCTGACCGAGTACCGCGGTCTCACCGTGGCGCAGCTCAAGACGCTGCGCCGTTCGCTCGGTGAGAACGCTCAGTACGCCGTGGTGAAGAACACGCTGACCAAGATCGCGGCCAACGAGGCCGGGATCAGCACGCTGGACGACCTGTTCGCAGGTCCGACGGCGGTTGCCTTCGTCACCGGTGACCCGGTGGAGTCGGCGAAGAGTCTGCGTGACTTCGCCAAGGACAACCCCAACCTCATCATCAAGGGCGGTGTCCTTGACGGTAAGGCGCTGACCGCTGATGAGATCAAGAAGCTCGCGGACCTCGAGTCCCGCGAGGTTCTGCTCGCCAAGGTGGCCGGTGGCATCAAGGCGTCGATGGCCAAGGCCGCGGCGACTTTCCAGGCCCCGCTCACGGAGTTCGTCCGCACTGCGGACGCGCTTCGCGCCAAGGTCGAGCAGGGCGGTGCCGGTACGCCGGCTCCCGCCGAGGCCGAGGTGGCGGAGTAACCCTCCGCCCCTGGTCGCAGCGGGCGCCTCACGCCCGCCTTCATGTACACCCGGCACCTGCCGAATAGTGGAAGGACGCCATCATGGCGAAGCTGTCCCAGGAAGAGCTGCTCGCGCAGTTCGAGACCCTGACCCTCATCGAGCTCTCCGAGTTCGTCAAGGCGTTCGAAGAGAAGTTCGACGTCAAGGCTGCCGCCCCGGTCGCCATCCAGGGTGGCCCGGCCGGCCCCGCCGCCGAGGTCGCTGAGGAGCAGGACGAGTTCGACGTCATCCTCACCGGTGCCGGCGAGAAGAAGATCCAGGTCATCAAGGTTGTGCGTGAGCTCACCTCGCTGGGTCTGAAGGAGGCCAAGGACCTCGTCGACGGCGCTCCGAAGCCGGTCCTCGAGAAGGTCGCCAAGGAGGCCGCCGAGAAGGCTGCCGAGTCCCTCAAGGCCGCTGGCGCGTCCGTCGAGGTCAAGTAACTCCCAGCCCCTCCACAAGGGGCTGAACAGCCGCAGGGCGGCCACCCGAAAGGGTGGCCGCCCTCGGTCGTTCCCGGGGTCCTCCAGGGGGCCTGTAGCCGCCCGGGGGTAAGGTGATCATCCCCGCCGGGCCAGGGGGGCCGTGCGGATCTCCGGGGGGCTGAGGCCTTGACGAACCGCACGCGGCGCGCAATTCTCAGGACGCGTCGTAAGTTCGATCCGGGGTCCGAGGCATGGATCGAGCGCGATGCGGGAATGCCTAGCGTCAAGCACAGATCCGGTGCCGAGACCGGGTCGACAACAGTGGCGAGGGGGCAATGATTCGGTACTCCGAATCTCTGCCTGGACATCAGTGTGCCGAGTGGCTACACTGACCCTTTGCGCTGCCTGTTAGCTGTAGCCTGGCCCGTCACCAGGGACAGCCCCAAGCCTGAGCACGGAATGAAGAGATGTCCCGTCTGTGGACATCCCCGTGTGCTCGGGGGCGGACACCGGTATGCGCGTAGTGAGTCCGAGCCCTCGGAAGGACCCCCTCTTGGCCGCCTCGCGCAACGCCTCGACTGCCAATACGAACAACGGTGCCAGCACTTCACCGCTGCGCATCTCTTTTGCGAAGATCAAGGAACCCCTCGAGGTACCGAACCTCCTCGCGCTGCAGACCGAGAGCTTTGACTGGCTGCTCGGCAACGCCGCGTGGAAGGCTCGTGTCGAGGCGGCTCTGGAAAGTGGCCAGGACGTCCCCAGGAAGTCGGGTCTGGAAGAGATCTTCGAGGAGATCTCTCCGATCGAAGACTTCTCCGGGTCGATGTCGCTCACCTTCCGCGACCACCGTTTTGAGCCTCCGAAGAACTCGATCGACGAGTGCAAGGAGCGCGACTTCACGTACGGCGCTCCGCTCTTCGTCACCGCCGAGTTCACCAACAACGAGACCGGCGAGATCAAGTCGCAGACGGTCTTCATGGGCGACTTCCCGCTCATGACCAACAAGGGCACCTTCTGCATCAACGGCACCGAGCGTGTCGTCGTGTCGCAGCTGGTCCGCTCGCCCGGCGTCTACTTCGACTCCTCGATCGACAAGACGTCCGACAAGGACATCTTCTCGGCGAAGGTCATCCCGTCCCGCGGTGCCTGGCTCGAGCTCGAGATCGACAAGCGCGACATGGTCGGTGTCCGCATCGACCGCAAGCGCAAGCAGTCGGTCACCGTGCTCCTCAAGGCTCTCGGTTGGACGACCGAGCAGATCCTCGAGGAGTTCGGCGAGTACGAGTCCATGCGCGCCACCCTGGAGAAGGACCACACCCAGGGCCAGGACGACGCGCTGCTCGACATCTACCGCAAGCTGCGTCCGGGCGAACCGCCGACCCGCGAGGCCGCGCAGACGCTGCTCGAGAACCTCTACTTCAACCCGAAGCGCTACGACCTCGCGAAGGTCGGCCGCTACAAGGTGAACAAGAAGCTCGGCAGCGACAAGCCGCTCGACGCCGGCGTGCTGACCACGGCCGACGTTCTCGCGACCATCAAGTACCTGGTCAAGCTGCACGCCGGTGAGACCGAGACCGTGGGCGAGGACGGCCGCAACATCGTCGTCGAGACCGACGACATCGACCACTTCGGCAACCGTCGTCTGCGCAACGTCGGCGAGCTCATCCAGAACCAGGTCCGTACCGGCCTGGCTCGTATGGAGCGCGTCGTCCGCGAGCGGATGACCACCCAGGACGTCGAGGCGATCACGCCGCAGACCCTGATCAACATCCGGCCGGTCGTCGCCTCCATCAAGGAGTTCTTCGGCACCAGCCAGCTGTCCCAGTTCATGGACCAGACGAACCCGCTGTCGGGCCTGACCCACAAGCGTCGTCTGTCCGCGCTGGGCCCGGGTGGTCTGTCCCGTGAGCGCGCCGGCTTCGAGGTCCGTGACGTTCACCCGTCGCACTACGGCCGCATGTGTCCGATCGAGACCCCGGAAGGCCCGAACATCGGCCTGATCGGCTCGCTCGCCTCCTACGGCCGGGTCAACGCCTTCGGCTTCGTGGAGACCCCGTACCGCAAGGTCGTCGAGGGCATCGTCACCGATGACGTCGACTACCTGACGGCCGACGAGGAGGACCGCTTCGTCATCGCGCAGGCCAACGCGCCGCTGACGGACGACAACCACTTCGAAGAGGCCCGCGTCCTGGTCCGCCGCCGTGGCGGCGAGATCGACTACATCCCCGGCGCCGACGTCGACTACATGGACGTCTCGCCGCGCCAGATGGTGTCGGTCGCGACCGCGATGATCCCGTTCCTCGAGCACGACGACGCCAACCGCGCGCTCATGGGATCGAACATGATGCGCCAGGCGGTGCCGCTCATCAAGAGCGAGGCCCCGCTGGTCGGCACCGGCATGGAGTACCGCTGCGCGGTCGACGCCGGTGACGTCATCAAGGCCGAGAAGGACGGTGTGGTCCAGGAGGTCTCCGCGGATTACGTCACGGTCGCCAACGACGACGGCACCTACACCACGTACCGGGTGGCGAAGTTCAGCCGCTCGAACCAGGGCACGTCCTTCAACCAGAAGGTCGTCGTCGACGAGGGCGCTCGCGTCGTCGCCAACCAGGTCCTGGCCGACGGCCCCTCCACCGACGAGGGCGAGATGGCCCTCGGCAAGAACCTCCTCGTGGCATTCATGCCGTGGGAAGGCCACAACTACGAAGACGCGATCATCCTCAGCCAGCGGCTGGTCCAGGACGACGTCCTCTCCTCGATCCACATCGAGGAGCACGAGGTCGACGCCCGTGACACCAAGCTCGGCCCGGAGGAGATCACCCGGGACATCCCGAACGTCTCCGAGGAGGTCCTCGCGGACCTCGACGAGCGCGGGATCATCCGCATCGGTGCCGACGTCGTCGCCGGCGACATCCTGGTCGGAAAGGTCACGCCGAAGGGCGAGACCGAGCTGACCCCGGAGGAGCGCCTGCTCCGCGCGATCTTCGGCGAGAAGGCGCGCGAAGTGCGCGACACCTCGCTGAAGGTGCCGCACGGCGAGACCGGCAAGGTCATCGGCGTCCGCGTCTTCGACCGCGAAGAGGGCGACGAGCTGCCGCCGGGCGTGAACCAGCTGGTCCGCGTCTACGTCGCACAGAAGCGCAAGATCAACAACGGTGACAAGCTTGCCGGCCGTCACGGCAACAAGGGCGTCATCTCGAAGATCCTGCCGGTCGAGGACATGCCGTTCCTGGAGGACGGCACCCCGGTCGACATCATCCTCAACCCGCTGGGTGTCCCGTCCCGAATGAACCCGGGACAGGTCCTGGAGATCCACCTCGGCTGGCTCGCCCAGCAGGGTTGGGACACCTCCGGGATCAGCACCGAGTGGGCCCGCCGGCTGGAGTCCATCGGAGCCGACAAGGTGCCCGCGGGCTCCAACGTCGCCACCCCGGTGTTCGACGGTGCGCGCGAGGACGAGATCACCGGCCTCTTCGAGGCCACGATCCCGAACCGCGACGGCGACCGGATGGTGCTGCCCTCGGGTAAGGCCCGGATGTTCGACGGCCGCTCCGGCGAGCCGTTCCCGGACCCGATCTCGGTCGGCTACATGTACATCCTGAAGCTCCACCACCTGGTGGACGACAAGCTCCACGCCCGCTCCACCGGCCCGTACTCCATGATCACGCAGCAGCCGCTGGGTGGTAAGGCGCAGTTCGGTGGCCAGCGATTCGGTGAAATGGAGGTGTGGGCACTTGAGGCATACGGTGCCGCCTACGCCCTCCAGGAGCTGCTGACGATCAAGTCTGACGACGTGCTCGGCCGCGTGAAGGTGTACGAGGCGATCGTCAAGGGCGAGAACATCCCCGAACCCGGCATTCCCGAGTCCTTCAAGGTGCTCATCAAGGAAATGCAGTCGCTGTGCCTCAACGTGGAGGTGCTGTCCTCGGACGGTATGTCCATCGAGATGCGCGACACGGATGAGGATGTCTTCCGCGCTGCGGAAGAGCTCGGTATCGACCTGTCCCGGCGTGAGCCGAGCAGCGTCGAAGAGGTCTGACGGGCCTGGTCGGGACTCCCTCACCGGAGTCCCGGCCGCCCCGGACCGTTCAGACCATGTTTGACACTCGACCCTGAAAGAGGGATTGACGACAAGTGCTCGACGTCAACTTCTTCGACGAGCTGCGGATCGGCCTCGCCACCGCGGACGACATCCGGACCTGGTCGCACGGCGAAGTAAAGAAGCCGGAGACCATCAACTACCGCACGCTCAAGCCGGAAAAGGACGGGCTCTTCTGCGAGAAGATCTTCGGTCCGACCCGGGACTGGGAGTGCTACTGCGGTAAGTACAAGCGTGTCCGCTTCAAGGGCATCATCTGCGAGCGCTGCGGCGTCGAGGTAACTCGCGCCAAGGTGCGTCGTGAGCGGATGGGCCACATTGAGCTGGCCGCTCCCGTGACCCACATCTGGTACTTCAAGGGCGTTCCGTCGCGGCTGGGCTACCTGCTCGACCTCGCCCCGAAGGACCTCGAGAAGGTCATCTACTTCGCCGCCTACATGATCACGTGGGTCGACGACGAGCGCCGTACGCGCGATCTGCCCTCCCTCGAGGCGCAGGTCTCCGTCGAGCGCCAGCAGGTCGAGAACCGCCGGGATTCCGATGTCGAGAACCGGCAGAAGAAGCTCGAGGCGGACCTCGGCGAGCTGGAGGCCGAGGGCGCCAAGGCCGACGTGCGCCGCAAGGTGCGCGAAGGTGCCGAGCGTGAGATGAAGCAGCTCCGTGACCGCGCCCAGCGCGAGATCGACCGCCTCGACGAGGTGTGGGCCCGCTTCAAGAACCTCAAGGTCCAGGACCTCGAGGGCGACGAGCTGCTCTACCGCGAGCTGCGCGAGCGCTTCGGTACGTACTTCTCCGGTTCGATGGGTGCCGCGGCGCTGCAGAAGCGCCTCGAGACCTTCGACCTCGAGGAGGAGGCCGAGCGTCTCCGCGAGATCATCCGTACCGGCAAGGGCCAGAAGAAGACCCGTGCGCTCAAGCGCCTCAAGGTCGTCTCGGCGTTCCTGCAGACCACCAACAAGCCCAACGGCATGGTGCTGGACTGCGTCCCGGTCATCCCGCCGGACCTGCGTCCGATGGTGCAGCTGGACGGTGGCCGCTTTGCGACCTCCGACCTGAACGACCTGTACCGCCGCGTGATCAACCGCAACAACCGCCTCAAGCGTCTCCTTGACCTCGGTGCCCCCGAGATCATCGTGAACAACGAGAAGCGGATGCTGCAGGAGGCCGTCGACGCGCTGTTCGACAACGGCCGCCGTGGTCGCCCGGTCACCGGTCCCGGTAACCGCCCGCTGAAGTCCCTGAGCGACATGCTCAAGGGCAAGCAGGGTCGTTTCCGTCAGAACCTGCTCGGCAAGCGAGTCGACTACTCGGCCCGTTCGGTCATCGTCGTCGGCCCGCAGCTCAAGCTGCACCAGTGCGGTCTGCCGAAGGCCATGGCGCTGGAGCTCTTCAAGCCGTTCGTGATGAAGCGCCTGGTGGACCTGAACCACGCGCAGAACATCAAGTCGGCCAAGCGCATGGTCGAGCGCGGCCGCACCGTCGTCTACGACGTCCTCGAAGAGGTCATCGCAGAGCACCCGGTGCTGCTGAACCGTGCACCGACCCTGCACCGCCTCGGCATCCAGGCCTTCGAGCCCCAGCTGGTCGAGGGCAAGGCCATCCAGATCCACCCGCTCGTCTGCACCGCGTTCAACGCGGACTTCGACGGTGACCAGATGGCCGTGCACCTGCCGCTGTCGGCAGAGGCGCAGGCCGAGGCCCGCATCCTGATGCTGTCCTCGAACAACATCCTGAAGCCGGCCGACGGTCGTCCCGTCACCATGCCGACCCAGGACATGGTGCTGGGTCTGTTCTTCCTCACCACCGAGCCGGAAGAGCGCGTGCTCATCGGCGAGGGCCGGGCGTTCGGTTCCACCGCCGAAGCGATCATGGCGTTCGACAACCGCGAGCTCTCGCTGCAGTCGAAGGTCGACATCCGCTTCCCGGTCGGCACCGTCCCGCCGCGTGGCTGGACCCCGCCCGCCCAGGAAGAGGGCGAGCAGGGTTACCAGGTCGGCGACACGTTCCGGCTGCGGACGTCCCTGGGACGCGCGCTCTTCAACGAGCTGCTGCCCGAGGACTACCCGTTCGTCGACTACGCGGTCGGCAAGAAGCAGCTCTCCGAGATCGTCAACGACCTCGCCGAGCGGTACCCGAAGGTCATCGTGGCGGCGACGCTCGACAACCTGAAGGCGGCCGGCTTCCACTGGGCCACCCGTTCCGGCGTCACCGTGGCCGTCACGGACATCGTCGTCCCCGAGGCCAAGAAGGCCATCGTCAAGGGGTACGAGGAGCAGGACGAGAAGGTCCAGAAGCAGTACGAGCGCGGCCTGATCACCAAGGACGAGCGCACGCAGGAGCTCATCGCGATCTGGACCAAGGCGACCAACGAGGTTGCCGAGGCGATGAACGCGAACTTCCCCAAGACGAACCCCATCTTCATGATGGTTGACTCGGGTGCCCGAGGAAACATGATGCAGATGCGTCAGATCGCCGGTATGCGTGGTCTGGTGTCGAACGCGAAGAACGAGACCATCCCGCGTCCCATCAAGGCCTCGTTCCGTGAGGGCCTGTCCGTGCTGGAGTACTTCATCTCCACCCACGGTGCCCGTAAGGGTCTCGCGGACACCGCCCTGCGTACCGCCGACTCGGGTTACCTGACCCGTCGTCTGGTGGACGTCTCGCAGGACGTCATCATCCGCGAGGAGGACTGCGGTACCGAGCGCGGCCTCAAGCTGCAGATCGGTGCGCGCGGCGAGGACGGCGTCCTTCGTAAGACGGACGACGTCGAGACCAGCGTCTACGCCCGCATGCTCGCCGAGGACGTCGTCATCGACGGCAAGGTGATCGCGCCGGCCAACGTGGACCTGGGCGACGTGCTCATCGACCAGCTGATCCAGCACGGTGTCGAGCAGGTCAAGACCCGCTCGATCCTCACCTGCGAGTCCACGGTCGGCACCTGTGCCTTCTGCTACGGACGCTCGCTGGCCACCGGCAAGCTGGTGGACATCGGTGAGGCCGTCGGTATCATCGCGGCCCAGTCGATCGGTGAGCCCGGTACCCAGCTGACGATGCGTACCTTCCACACCGGTGGTGTGGCGGGTGACGACATCACGCAGGGTCTGCCGCGTGTCGTCGAGCTCTTCGAGGCCCGTGTCCCCAAGGGTGTCGCCCCGATCTCCGAGGCTGTCGGTCGGGTCCGCATCGAGGAGACCGAGAAGACGAAGAAGCTCGTCGTCACCCCGGACGACGGCAGCGAGGAGATCGCTTACCCGATCTCCAAGCGGTCCCGTCTGCTGGTGGGCGAGGGCGACCACGTCGAGGTCGGCCAGAAGCTGACCGTGGGTGCCACCAACCCGCACGACGTGCTGCGTATCCTCGGCCAGCGCCAGGTTCAGATCCACCTGGTGGCCGAAGTGCAGAAGGTCTACAACAACCAGGGCGTGTCGATCCACGACAAGCACATCGAGATCATCATCCGGCAGATGCTCCGCCGTGTGACGATCATCGAGTCCGGCGACGCCGAGCTGCTGCCCGGTGAGCTGGTCGAGCGCGGCCGCTTCGAGACCGAGAACCGTCGTGTGGTCTCCGAGGGCGGTCACCCCGCCTCCGGTCGTCCGCAGCTGATGGGTATCACCAAGGCCTCGCTGGCGACCGAGTCCTGGCTGTCGGCCGCCTCCTTCCAGGAGACGACCCGAGTGCTGACCGACGCGGCGATCCACGCCAAGTCGGACTCGCTGCTCGGCCTGAAGGAGAACGTCATCATCGGTAAGCTCATCCCGGCCGGTACGGGTCTTGCCCGTTACCGGAACATCCGGGTGGAGCCCACCGAGGAGGCGAAGGCAGCGATGTACTCGGCCGTCGGTTACGACGACATCGACTACTCGCCCTTCGGCACCGGCTCCGGCCAGGCCGTTCCCCTGGAGGACTACGACTACGGCCCCTACAACGGCTGAGTCGTGTCCCACAGAGTCTGATCCGCAAGGCGGCCGTCCCCTCCCGGGATGGCCGCCTTGCGGCTTTTCGCGGAACTTCGCACGGTCGCCGTGCGTCCGTCAGTATGGAGAGACCATTCCAAGGCGGGGAGGTGTCGCGCGTGTCGCTCGATCCGTGGGGCAACGGGCGGCTGCCACAGTCCGGCCAGGTGCCCGGCATGCTGGCGGCCGACGCCGACCGTGAGCGCACGGTGGACGTGCTGAAGGCCGCGTTCGCGGAGGGGCGGCTGCAGCAGCAGGAGTACGAGCACCGGATGTCCACCGCCTACCAGGCGCGTACCTACGGTGAGTTGCAGCTGCTGGTGCGCGACCTCCCGCAGGGGCCGTCGCCGATGTCCGCCCAGATGTCCCCGCCGATGGGCTATGTGCCGCGGACCTTCCTGCCGGCCCCGCCGCGTACGAACACCTCTGCCATCGCCTCGTTCGTGTGCGGGCTGGCGGGCACCTTCACTCTCGTGACGGCGATCCCGGCGGTGATCCTCGGGCACAAGGCCCGCAAGGAGATCCGCAACAGCGGTGAGGCGGGGGACGGGTTCGCGGTCGCCGGCCTGGTGCTGGGCTGGATCGTGTCCGGCTTCCTGGGCCTGATCATGCTCTTCGTGATGATCGGAATGGTCTCCGGTTCCGGCTGAGAGTTCGAGCCGGAAGGGCGGCGTGTCCTGCGCTGATGCATTTGTTTTGACCGGAGCCGATGCGATAGGTACGATCTGACCTTGTGCCTGGGGTGTGCCCGGGTCCTTGCGCGTGCCCCCAGTCTCTGGCTGGGAGGTCACCGATATCGCACGGGGACACCGAGGCCGCGACACCCGACATACGTACGTTCCCTGCTCCACGGGGACGTGCGGGGTCCGCGACACACCCGACCGCGTGGGTCGGTGCCCCAGGTTAGTTTTATCGAGATCGGCACACAGAAACCGGAGAAACGGTGCCTACGATCCAGCAGCTGGTCCGGAACGGCCGGCAGGACAAGGTCAAGAAGAATATGACACCCGCGCTGAAGGGTTCCCCTCAGCGCCGCGGTGTTTGCACGCGTGTGTACACGACCACCCCGAAGAAGCCGAACTCGGCGCTTCGCAAGGTGGCCCGTGTGCGTCTGACCAGTGGGATTGAGGTCACCGCCTACATTCCGGGCGAGGGCCACAACCTCCAGGAGCACTCCATCGTGCTCGTGCGTGGCGGTCGTGTGAAGGACCTGCCGGGTGTTCGCTACAAGATCATCCGCGGCTCCCTGGACACCCAGGGCGTCAAGAACCGCAAGCAGGCCCGCAGCCGCTACGGCGCCAAGAAGGAGAAGTAAGCATGCCTCGTAAGGGTCCTGCCCCGAAGCGCCCGGTCATCATCGACCCGGTCTACGGATCTCCTCTGGTGACCTCGCTGGTCAACAAGATCCTCCTGCACGGCAAGCGTTCCACCGCCGAGCGGATCGTTTACGGCGCCCTCGAGGGCCTCAAGGAGAAGACCGGTACCGACCCGGTCATCACCCTGAAGCGCGCTCTTGAGAACATCAAGCCGACTCTGGAGGTCAAGTCCCGCCGCGTCGGCGGTGCGACCTACCAGGTGCCGGTCGAGGTTCGCCCCGCCCGTGCTTCCACGCTCGCGCTGCGCTGGCTCGTGGGTTACTCCCGCGCCCGCCGTGAGAAGACCATGACCGAGCGCCTGATGAACGAACTGCTGGACGCCAGCAACGGTCTCGGTGCCTCGGTCAAGCGTCGCGAGGACACCCACAAGATGGCCGAGTCGAACAAGGCCTTCGCGCACTACCGCTGGTAGTCACCACCCACATCGAGACCGAGAGAAGACTGAGCCTAATGGCCACCACTTCGCTTGACCTGGCCAAGGTCCGCAACATTGGGATCATGGCCCACATCGACGCGGGCAAGACGACGACCACCGAGCGGATCCTGTTCTACACCGGCGTCTCGTACAAGATCGGTGAAGTCCACGATGGCGCAGCCACCATGGACTGGATGGAGCAGGAGCAGGAGCGCGGCATCACGATCACGTCGGCCGCGACGACCTGCCACTGGCCGCTGAACGATGTCGATCACACGATCAACATCATCGACACCCCGGGGCACGTCGACTTCACGGTCGAGGTGGAGCGTTCGCTCCGCGTCCTCGACGGTGCCGTCACGGTGTTCGACGGTGTTGCCGGTGTTGAGCCGCAGTCCGAGACCGTTTGGCGTCAGGCGGACCGCTACGGCGTTCCGCGCATCTGCTTCGTCAACAAGCTCGACCGGACCGGTGCCGAGTTCCACCGCTGCGTCGACATGATCGTGGACCGCCTCGGTGCGGTTCCGCTGGTCATGCAGCTGCCCATCGGCACCGAGATGGACTTCAAGGGCGTCGTCGACCTCGTCGCCATGAAGGCCATGGTGTGGTCCGCCGAGGCCACCAAGGGCGAGATGTACGACACCGTCGACATCCCGAGCTCGCACGTCGAAGCCGCCCAGGAATGGCGCGGCAAGCTCCTCGAGACCATCGCGGAGCACGACGACGAGATGATGGAGCTGTTCCTCGAGGGCCAGGAGCCCAGCGAAGAGCAGCTGATGGCCGCGATCCGTCGCGCCACCATCGCCTCGACCGACTCGGAGCACCAGGGCAAGCCGACCTTCACGCCGGTGTTCTGTGGCAGCGCGTTCAAGAACAAGGGCGTTCAGCCCCTGCTCGACGCCGTTGTCCGTTACCTGCCGTCGCCCCTGGACATCGAGGCCATCGAAGGCCACGACGTCAAGGACCCGTCGGTCGTCGTGAAGCGCCAGCCCTCCGAGGACGAGCCGTTCTCGGGTCTTGCGTTCAAGATCATGAGCGACCCGCACCTCGGCAAGCTCACCTTCGTCCGGGTTTACTCGGGCCGCCTCGAGACCGGCACCTTTGTGCTGAACTCGGTGAAGGGCAAGAAGGAGCGCATCGGCAAGATCTACCGTATGCACGCGAACAAGCGTGAGGAGATCCCGATGGCGGGCGCCGGCGACATCATCGCCGTCATGGGCCTGAAGCAGACCACCACCGGTGAGACGCTGTGCGACGAGAAGCAGCCGGTCATCCTGGAGTCCATGGACTTCCCGGCCCCGGTCATCCAGGTCGCGATCGAGCCCAAGTCCAAGGGTGACCAGGAGCGTCTGGGTATCGCGATTCAGCGTCTCGCTGAGGAAGACCCCTCGTTCCAGGTTCACTCCGACGAGGAGACCGGCCAGACCATCATCGGTGGTATGGGCGAGCTCCACCTTGAGGTGCTGGTCGACCGCATGAGGCGCGAGTTCCGCGTCGAGGCGAACGTCGGCAAGCCCCAGGTCGCGTACCGCGAGACGATCCGCAAGACTGTTGACCGGATCGACTACACGCACAAGAAGCAGACTGGTGGTACCGGCCAGTTCGCGAAGGTACAGATCTCGATGGAGCCCATCGAGGGCGGCGACGCCTCGTACGAATTCGTGAACAAGGTCACCGGTGGCCGCATCCCCCGTGAGTACATCCCCTCGGTGGACGCCGGCGCCCAGGAAGCCATGAAGTTCGGCATCCTGGCCGGTTACGAGATGGTGGGTGTTCGCATCACCCTTCTCGACGGTGGCTACCACGAGGTCGACTCCTCGGAGCTGGCCTTCAAGATCGCCGGTTCGCAGGCGTTCAAGGAAGGTGCTCGCAGGGCCAGCCCCGTACTGCTCGAGCCGATGATGGCCGTTGAGGTCACCACGCCCGAGGACTACATGGGCGATGTCATCGGCGACCTGAACTCCCGCCGTGGCCAGATTCAGGCCATGGATGAGCGCAGCGGCGCCCGTGTCATCAAGGGTCTCGTGCCCCTGTCGGAGATGTTCGGCTACGTCGGAGACCTCCGCAGCAAGACCTCGGGTCGCGCAAGCTACTCGATGCAGTTCGACTCCTACGCCGAGGTTCCGCGGAACGTCGCTGAGGAGATCATCGCGAAGGCCAAGGGCGAGTAGCGCTCAATTTTCGCAGTGTGGCTCAACCCTTAGGCTTGACAGCAGGCATCGGGGCATTCGTCGCAATCCACAGGGCCTCGGCCCCGAGTAGCGTGGCGGATGCCCCGGCAGCCCGCATTCCAGCAAAGATCACCTGGCGCCGATGAAGCAAGGCGTACAGAACCACTCCCCAGGAGGACCCCAGTGGCGAAGGCGAAGTTCGAGCGGACTAAGCCGCACGTCAACATCGGCACCATCGGTCACATCGACCACGGTAAGACGACGCTGACCGCGGCGATTACCAAGGTGCTGCATGACGCGTACCCGGACCTGAACGAGGCCTCGGCCTTCGACCAGATCGACAAGGCTCCTGAGGAGCGCCAGCGCGGTATCACGATCTCGATCGCGCATGTCGAGTACCAGACGGAGTCGCGTCACTACGCGCACGTCGACTGCCCCGGTCACGCGGACTACATCAAGAACATGATCACGGGTGCGGCGCAGATGGACGGCGCCATCCTCGTTGTCGCCGCGACCGACGGCCCGATGCCGCAGACCAAGGAGCACGTGCTCCTGGCCCGCCAGGTCGGCGTGCCGTACATCGTCGTCGCCCTGAACAAGGCCGACATGGTGGACGACGAGGAGATCCTGGAGCTCGTCGAGCTCGAGGTCCGTGAGCTCCTCTCCGAGTACGAGTACGCGGGCGACGACCTTCCGGTCGTGCGCGTGTCGGCGCTCAAGGCTCTTGAGGGCGACAAGGAGTGGGGCGCGAAGCTCCTCGAGCTCATGGCGGCCGTCGACGAGGCGATCCCGACTCCGGCACGTGACGTCGAGAAGCCGTTCCTGATGCCGATCGAGGACGTCTTCACGATCACCGGTCGTGGCACCGTCGTCACCGGTCGTATCGAGCGTGGTGTCCTCAAGGTCAACGAGACTGTCGACATCATCGGCATCAAGGAGACCAAGACCACCACCACGGTCACGGGCATCGAGATGTTCCGCAAGCTGCTCGACGAGGGCCAGGCGGGCGAGAACGTCGGTCTGCTCCTCCGTGGCATCAAGCGCGAGGACGTCGAGCGCGGCCAGGTCATCATCAAGCCGGGTTCGGTCACGCCGCACACCGACTTCGAGGCCCAGGCCTACATCCTGTCGAAGGACGAGGGTGGCCGTCACACCCCCTTCTTCAACAACTACCGTCCGCAGTTCTACTTCCGGACGACCGACGTGACCGGCGTGGTGACCCTCCCCGAGGGCACCGAGATGGTCATGCCGGGCGACAACACCGCCATGACGGTCGCGCTGATCCAGCCGATCGCCATGGAAGAGGGCCTGAAGTTCGCCATCCGCGAGGGTGGCCGTACCGTGGGCGCCGGCCAGGTTGTCAAGATCACCAAGTGATCTGACGCTTAGGGCCTGCCCGGCCTAGGCTGGCCGGACAGGTCCTAGCGAGCATCACACCAAGGGCCCTGTCCCACCGTTCGCGGTGGGGCAGGGCCCTTGGCCTTTTTCCAGAAGGTTCCGGCGGGGAGGTCCCCCCGGGGGTTACGCCGTGGACTCTGTCTCGGCGCGCCACACCCACGGGGTCGCGGCGAAGTCCAGGCCGACCACGTACGCCCGGCCGTCGGCTCCGTGCAGCAGCGTGGGGGTGCCGACCGGGAGCGCGAAGGGCGGCGGCTTGAGCGGCCGGCCGGGCTGTGTGGTGTCCACGAGCTTGACGGTGCCGTCGAGCTCCTTGCCGAGCAGCAGCAGGCCGCGGTGCCCGCTGCGGGCCGGCGCGGCGCCGACCGCGACATCGGCGTAGCCGCCGTACCCGCTCAGTTGCGCGGGCGTCAGCACGCCGTCCCGTGACGCCGTGCCGTCGACCGTGCGCAGTACCAGCTCGCCGGTCACCGGCCGCCGGTAGGCGACCGTGAGAGAGCCGTCGGGGGCGAGCGCCGCGGACGGGGGCTCACCGGGCTGCGGCATGCCCTTCAGCGCCTGGAAGGCCATCGGCTGCCCGGGCGCGGGCTGCGTCCAGTGGTGGACGGTCTCGCGGCCGGCGGCGAAGACATGGATCCGCGCCTGGCCGTCGAGCACCACCGCCAGGCCGTCCTGCACCTCGTCGCCGCCGAGGTCACGCCAGTCGCCCCATTTCCCGCCGGGCTCCCTGACCTTGGTCCAGACGCCCTTGGCGGCGCTGCGGACGAAGAGGTGGACCCGCCCGTCGGGGGTGGATATCGCGACCGGGCAGCCGATCCGGCGGCCGTTGTCCTCGGTGCGCTCGGGGTTGCCCATGCCGGTCCAGGCCCGGAACGGGCCGTCGGGGGAGCTCTGTTCCAGCAGGACGATCTCGCGTGAGTTGTGCCCGCCCTGGCCCTGCAGGGAGGAGAACCGCAGGGCGAACAGCAGCCGGCGGCCCGTGCTGTCCTTCACGGCGGCCAGCGCGGGGGCCAGCGGCCCGCCGCCGAGGTCCTGGGGATCGCTCCACTGGCCGCTGCCGGGGGCGCTCTCCTGCCAGCGCACGGCCCGGGTGCCGAGGACGCTGAACGCCTCCAGCCGGCCGTCGGCGCCGGTGAACGTCGCGGGCCGGGCGCCGGGGTAGCGGTAGTGGGTGGAGCGGACCCAGCCCTTGGGGTTGGTCAGCGGGGTGTTCTGGCCGACGCCGTAGTCCCCGCAGCCGGCGGCGTTGCCGCAGTCCCACTCCGGATCTCCGCCGTACGGCAGGAGGTACTCGTTCTTCTCCCGGACCACGGACTGCGGGAGATTGCGGGGCCAGCGCTGGTTGTAGTAGCCGCGGTAGGAGGTGGTCACGAACCGCGGCACGTCACCGTCCGCCTTCGCGCTGTCGGCCACCCACTGGGCGAGGGCCTTCCAGGCGAAGAGCGCGGCGGGCGTGTGGTCGCGGTGGTCGGAGTAGCCGTTCTGGTCGCTGTTCTGGTGGTGGGCCGCGTCGTGCACCTGGATGTCGGGATCGGGGTCCAGGGTCTGCACGAGGGTCGGCTGGTAGCGCTCCAGCAGCGCGGCCAGCGAGTCCACCAGGGTCCGGTGGCTCACCTTGGTGGACCTTCCGACGGGGGAGCCGGTGGCCACCACGGTGTCCAGGGTGATGCCGGGGACCGCCCACAGATGGGGGAGTCCCATCAGGTTCGGGTTCCCCTCGCCCATCGACAGGTTCACGAAGACCAGATCGGCCCGGCGCTCACCGTTCGCCAGCTGGTCGAGCTCGACGGTGAGGCCGCCGGTGAGCCGCAGCGCGGAATGGCGCCACGGGGTGAACTTGTCGAGGCCGAGCATGGTCGCGTACGCCTGGCGCAGCCCCTGGTGACGGGCGGAGGAGTACGCCTGCCGGTTGGCCTTGGGCGTGGGGGTGCGCGGCGCGTGGTTCACTCCCACGGACTCGCCCGCCGTCACGTAGACCGAGACCACCGGGACGCCGCTGCGCACGGCGTGCAGGGTGTCGGGGTTCATGAAGTACAGGTCGTCGTCCGGGTGCGCGAGGACCTGGAGGAGCAGCGGCTTCGCGCCGGGCCGGTAGGCCTGGACCGCGCTCGGGTCGGAACCGGTGACCGGTTTCGCGTCGGACGGCGTGCTGGTGCAGCCGGCTGCCGCGGCCGCGGTTGCTATGGCTGTGGCGACAAGTAGTTCCCTGCGGGACAACCTTCGCCTCGTAGAGACGCTCACAACAGATAGGAGCGTTCGGACGGCTCCGAGGTTGCGTGCGAGAACCTGCACGCCGGCTGACCTAGGGTGGTCCGTCGGGTTACCAGGGCGTTAAGGGAGCGATGCGTGTATCTGTCGGAGACCCGGGCGAGCGACAAGGCCCGGTCCGAGGGCGAACGGCCGGGCCGCCGCCGGGGACTGCGCGGTCTGGTGTCGGCGAACGTCTTCGCGCTCGGGATGACGAGCCTGATCACCGACATCTCCTCGGAGATGGTCACCGCGGTCCTTCCCGTGTACCTGGTGACCGGACTCGGTCTGAGCATGCTGCAGTTCGGCTTCCTGGACGGCGTGTACTCGGGGTCGACGGCCCTGCTGCGGATCGTCGGCGGCTACCTCGCCGACAAGTTCACCGCACGCAAGGCCGTGGCGGGCTCCGGCTACCTCATGTCGGCGGTGACGAAGCTGGGATTCCCCCTGGTGGGCGCCTCGGTGCCGGGCATCGGGATGATGATGGCCGTCGACCGGGCGGGCAAGGGGATCAGAACCGCCCCGCGGGACGCGCTGATCTCGCTGTCCACCCCGCCGGAGTCGCAGGGCCGGGCGTTCGGCGTGCACCGGGCGATGGACACCGTCGGCGCCTTCATCGGCCCGGTCATCGCCTTCGCCCTGATGTCGATGATGAGCACCTCGCTGGGCACCGCGTACGACGCCGTGTTCGTGGTGAGCTTCTGCATCGGCGCGATCGGCGTGGTGGCCCTCGCGCTGTTCGTACGGGACCCGTTCACGCGGAAGAAGACCGCCCGGGTCGCGGTCTCGCTCCGCGCCGGGCTGGGGATGCTCGGCAACGCGGCGTTCCGGCGAGCCTGCATCGGCGCCTGCCTCCTCGGCCTGGCGACGGTCTCCGACGCGTTCATCTACCTGGCGCTGCAGAACCGCACCGACCTGGCGATCTCCTGGTTCCCGCTGCTCCCGCTGGGCACGACCGGGGTGTACCTGCTGGCGGCGGTGCCGCTGGGCGGGCTGGCCGACCGGATCGGCCGCTGGAAGATCTTCCTGGCCGGGCACGCCTGCCTGATCGGCGCCTATCTGTTGATCGGCGGCGTCCTGGACCTGCGGGGCACGGCCCTGATCCTCATCGTCCTGGCCCTGCACGGGCTGTTCTACGCGGCGACCGACGGCGTCCTGATGGCGCACGCCGGGCCGCTGATCCCCGAGGAACTGCGCACCAGCGGGCTGTCCGTGCTGCAGACCACCCAGACCCTGGGCCGTTCCGTCTCCTCCGTGGCGTTCGGCGCCGCCTGGATGCGCTGGGGCCCGGAGAACACCATCCAAGGATTCACCGTCGCTCTGACGGCCGCCGTGCTGCTGTGCATGGTGCTGCTGCGGCCGGGTGCCGCCCACGGTCCCGAGGTGGCCGACGTATGAAGAACCGGATCATAGTTTTCGCGGTGTGCGTGGCCGTGCTGGCCTCGGTGGCCATCGGGTACACGGTGTACGCCCTGCAGCGCGACAAGGCCCGCGCCGCGGGCGGTGAGGGAGTGCGCCCGGTCGCCGGCGCCGTCGACCTCACCCCGGGCGGCAGCGCCCGGCTGATCTTCCGCGACACCGCCAAGGGCCCCGGCTTCGGCCGGCTGGCCGAGGTGCGGGTGGGCAGCCCCGGCGGCGGCCGGAAGGTCGACACGCAGGCCTGCGAGCGCAGCTACGCGGCGGCCGGCCGGCTGCTCTGCCTGGCCGGCCAGAACGGCCTGGTGGTGCACCACTACGCGGAGCTGCGCGACAGCCGGATGAAGCTGCTCAAGCGGATCCAGCTGCCCGGCCTGCCCAGCCGGGCCCGGCTCTCCGCCGACGGCCGGATGGCGGCCTGGACGGCGTTCGTCTACGGGGACTCGTACACCTCGGCCGGCTTCTCCACCCGCACCGGCATCTACGACTCGCGCACCGACACGGTGGTGCCGACCCTGGAGACGTTCGAGGTCCGGCGGAACGGCAAGGACTTCACACCGCCGGACCGGAACTTCTGGGGGGTGTCGTTCCTGAAGGACGACAACACCTTCTACGCGACGCTGGGCAGCTCCTCCAGCGGCGGAACGTTCCTGGTCCGCGGCGACTTCGCGGCCCGCACCATGACCGTGCTGCGGGAGAACGTGGAGTGCCCGTCGCTCTCCCCCGACGGCACCCGGCTGGTCTTCAAGAAGAAGATCTCCGACGACCCGTCCAAGCCGTGGCGGCTGTACGTGCTGGACCTGGCGACCCTGCGGGAGACGGCGCTCGCCGAGACCCGCAGCGTGGACGACCAGGGCGACTGGCTGGACGACCGCACCATCGCCTACTCCCTGCCGACCGGCAGCAGCGCCTTCGACGTGTGGAAGCAGCCCGCGGACGGTTCCGGCCGGCCGGAGCTGATGGTGTCGGGCGCCTACGGGCCGAGTGTGGTGCGCTGAGCGCCCACAGGCCCTCAGTGCGCGAAGGACATCCTGCTGGGCGGTGAGACGTACCGGGCGTAGTTGTCCTGCGCCGGGTACGTACGGCCGGCCGGTCCGGCGGCGAAGACCCGCAGGATGTTCTCGGTGACCTGGCGGGCGAACTCCCCGGACGCCTCGGGCACCCGTTGCTCGCCGGCCTGGTCCCGGCAGCCGGTGTTGCCGTACACGCTGCAGGCCCAGCTCATGGTGCCGGTGGCGAAGACCCCGGCGCCCGAAGGCACCGTGTAGTAGGCGGCGTTGGCCCGGGTCTTCGCGCCGCGGCAGGTCAGCGGGGAGTCCCCGACGACCTGGATCGGGCGCGGCACCGGGACACCGGCCATCAGCCGGTCCGACTCCACGCCGACCAGCCCGATGTACTTGCTGCCGGCCCTGGCACCGGTGCCGCGGAACATCCACGCGTCCGGGTCGGTGACGACGAACGGCGCGTAGACCGGGTTGCACTCGTACAGCACGCCGGTGAGGACGCTCTCCGGGCGCGGGTCGGGCGGCAGCCGCCACTGCTGGGTGGCCTGGCTGGGGTCCTTGAGGATCATCGGGTCCTCGGCGGGGTCCTTGTAGACCACCACCACGCGGTCCTTGCCCAGCGAGCTCGGCTCCAGCCGTATGTGCCGGTAGGCGGCGTTGGAGGAGAAGAAGGCGATGTTCACGCCCGCGTCGCGGATCGCGAGGGTGTTGTCGCGCATGCCCGCCGACCAGTACTCGTCGTGCCCGGGGAAGATCACCGCACGGGCGCCGCGGAACAGCTCCGCCGAGTTGTCGAGGTCGGTGTCGGTCTCGTAGGCGAGCGGTATGCCCATCCGCTCCGCGATGCTGAGCATCGGCAGCTCGTACCAGTTGAAGGGCGAGCCCTTGCCGTCGTACGGCCGGTCGAAGCCGGCCTTGCGCGAGCGCTTGTCGTAGCCGGGTCCCGTGGTGCCGCGGGAGTCGCCGTAGACATTGGTGCCGCCGCCCCACTTGTTGTACGCGGCCCAGGTGGTGACCGCGTTCACGAACACGGTGCGGCCGACGGTGGAGGTGGAGCGGATCGTCAGCGTCACCCAGCGGTCGTGGCCCTGGCTGGAGACGAGCTTCAGCAGATAGCTGCCCTGCGGCCAGTTCCTGGTGCTCACCGTCAGGGACGGCTTCCAGGGCGCGCTGATCAGGTATATGCCGGGCACCGTCTTCGGGCCCGCCTGCCGCTCACCGGGCTGTGACGCCGACGACCAGACCTTGCGGCCCTGCTTCCCCTGGTACCAGCCCATCCGGTACGCCTCGACGCGGAAGCTCCTGGCTGTGGTGGAGACGAACAGCCGAAACGATTCTCCTGAGGTGACGCTGACGTGGTCGGCGAAGCCCTCGATCGCGTCGGACGGCCCTGGGTCGCGCAGCCGCCAGGCGGTACTGCCGGGCCGCCGGTTCTCCTCCGTCACCGACCAGTTGTCCATGTCGAGCGGCGGGGCGGCCTGGGGAGTCCTGGCGGGCGGGGTCAGCGCGCCGGTGCCGGGGGTGCCGCACGCGCCGGCGAACAGCGCGAGGACGACCGTGAGCAGTACCAGCCGGGGCAGCCTCTTCAACGAACACTCTTTCTCGTCCGACGTGTCCCCGCCATGTCAGGGAACTCCGCAGATGAGGACCGTCCGGGGGAGCCTTTGGTTGCTCCGCCTGCCCAGGTGGTAATGTCACCGGCTCGATTGGCGTGGAGTGTGCCCCATATGGCACACTAGCCAAGTTGCTCGGTCGAGCGCCGATGCTGCGCGCCTCCCGTCGGGAGGACCGGAAGCGAGTCCCACAGTACTCGTCGTCATGATCCGCCTCTTGGTGGCATGACGGACGTACGGGAATCTTCCGGGAAGCGTTAGTGCGGTTCCGGCCAGGCACCCGGTGGGAGTCTTCACCACATCCTGCGGTCAGAGCGCCGCGCTTCCTTCTCCGAGGGATTTCCGCTTGCGGAAATTTATGAGAAGGGGTGCGACACGCCCGACCGCGTGGGTCGGCGGAGAGTCACTACCGACCGGGTTCCAGAGCGTTACGAGACAAAGGACTACGGAGTAGCCATGGCGGGACAGAAGATCCGCATCCGGCTCAAGGCGTACGACCACGAGGTCATCGACTCCTCGGCGAAGAAGATCGTCGAGACGGTGACGCGTACTGGTGCGCACGTCGCAGGCCCGGTGCCGCTGCCCACTGAGAAGAACGTGTACTGCGTCATCAAGTCGCCGCACAAGTACAAGGATGCGCGCGAGCACTTCGAGATGCGCACCCACAAGCGGCTCATCGACATTCTCGACCCCACGCCGAAGACGGTTGACTCGCTGATGCGTCTCGACCTCCCGGCTGGCGTCGACATCGAGATCAAGCTCTGAGGTGACGCGCGAGATGGCTAAGAGCATTAAGGGCGTCCTGGGCGAGAAGCTCGGCATGACGCAGGTCTGGGACGAGAACAACCGCATTGTGCCGGTGACCGTCATCAAGGCCGGCCCGTGTGTCGTGACCCAGGTCCGCACCAACGACGTCGACGGCTACGAGTCGGTTCAGATCGCCTTCGGCGAGATTGACCCGCGCAAGGTGAACAAGCCCCTCAAGGGTCACTTCGCCAAGGCCGACGTAACCCCGCGCCGCCACCTGGTGGAGCTTCGTACGCCTGACGCCAGCGAGTACACGCTGGGCCAGGAGATCACCGCTGCGACCTTCGAGTCCGGTGTCAAGGTCGATGTGACCGGCACCAGCAAGGGCAAGGGTTTCGCCGGTGTCATGAAGCGTCACAACTTCAAGGGTCTCGGCGCCGGTCACGGCGTTCAGCGCAAGCACCGTTCCCCCGGCTCCATCGGTGGCTGTGCCACCCCGGGTCGTGTCTTCAAGGGCATGAAGATGGCCGGCCGGATGGGTGGAGAGCGTGTGACCACACAGAATCTGACCGTCCACGCCGTTGACGCGGAGAAGGGCCTGCTCCTCATCAAGGGAGCGGTACCTGGTCCGAACGGCGGCCTCATCCTGGTCCGTACCGCGGCCAAGGGGGCTTGAGGATATGAGCACCATTGACATCCTGTCGCCCGCGGGCGACAAGACCGGGAGCCTTGAGCTTCCCGCCGAGATCTTCGACGCCAAGGTCAGCATTCCGCTGATCCACCAGGTCGTCGTGGCGCAGCTCGCTGCCGCCCGTCAGGGCACGCACAGCACCAAGCGTCGCGGCGAGGTCCGCGGTGGTGGGCGCAAGCCTTACCG
This sequence comes from Streptomyces sp. SID13666, assembly GCF_010548325.1. NCBI lineage: Bacteria > Bacillati > Actinomycetota > Actinomycetes > Kitasatosporales > Streptomycetaceae > Streptomyces > Streptomyces sp. SID13666. Next base: position 50,352 of record NZ_JAAGLX010000025.1, read on the forward strand.
CCAGAAGGGCACCGGCCGCGCCCGCCAGGGTTCGACCCGCGCTCCGCAGTTCGCGGGCGGTGGCGTCGTCCACGGTCCGAAGCCGCGTGACTACTCCCAGCGGACGCCGAAGAAGATGATCCGGGCCGCCCTCCTCGGCGCCCTGACCGACCGGGCGCGTCACTCCCGCATTCACGTCGTTTCCGGCGTGATCGAGGGCACGACGCCTTCCACGAAGTCCGCCAAGACGCTGTTCGGCAAGATCTCGGAGCGTAAGAACGTGCTCCTGGTCGTCGAGCGCGCTGACGAGGCCGCGTGGCTGTCCGCCCGCAACCTGCCCCAGGTCCACATCCTGGAAGCCGGTCAGCTGAACACCTACGACGTGCTCGTCTCCGACGAAGTGGTCTTCACGAAGGATGCCTTCGAGCGTTTCGTGGCGGGTCCCGCCGCGTCCGCCAAGGCCGTTGCCTCCGAGGATGAGCTCGAAGGGAACGACGCCTGATGAGTGAGACCAAGACCGCCGCGGTCGTCACCAGCAAGACCTTCACGGACCCCCGTGACATCCTGGTCAAGCCGGTGGTTTCCGAGAAGAGCTACGCGCTCCTGGACGAGAACAAGTACACGTTCATCGTCGCGCCGGGCAGCAATAAGACCCAGATCAAGCAGGCCGTCGAGGCGGTCTTCTCGGTCAAGGTCACCGGGGTCAACACGATCAACCGGCAGGGTAAGCGCAAGCGCACCAAGACCGGTTTCGGCAAGCGCAAGGACACCAAGCGCGCCATCGTGACCCTCGCTGAGGGCGACCGAATCGACATCTTCGGCGGCCCGGTCTCCTAACGGAGTCCGTGTCGTCCGATATCGGACGAGGACTGAGAAATGGGTATCCGCAAGTACAAGCCGACGACGCCGGGCCGTCGTGGCTCCAGCGTCGCCGACTTCGTCGAGATCACGCGGTCCACGCCGGAGAAGTCGCTGGTCCGCCCCCTGCACAGCAAGGGCGGGCGTAACAGCTCGGGTCGCATCACTGTTCGCCACCAGGGTGGCGGTCACAAGCGTGCTTACCGAGTCATCGACTTCCGTCGTCATGACAAGGACGGCGTTCCGGCGAAGGTCGCTCACATCGAGTACGACCCGAACCGCACCGCACGCATCGCGCTGCTGCACTACGCAGACGGCGAGAAGCGCTACATCATTGCCCCGGCCAAGTTGAGCCAGGGCGACCGGGTTGAGAACGGCCCCACGGCCGACATCAAGCCGGGCAACAACCTCCCGCTGCGCAACATCCCGGTGGGTACGACCATCCACGCTATCGAGCTGCGTCCCGGCGGCGGCGCGAAGATCTCCCGTTCCGCGGGTGCTTCGGTCCAGCTGCTGGCGAAGGAGGGCTCCATGGCCACCCTTCGTATGCCGTCCGGTGAGGTCCGCCTGGTCGACGTCCGCTGCCGCGCCACTGTTGGCGAGGTCGGCAACGCCGAGCAGTCGAACATCAACTGGGGCAAGGCCGGCCGTATGCGCTGGAAGGGCGTCCGCCCGACCGTCCGCGGTGTCGCGATGAACCCTGTCGACCACCCGCACGGTGGTGGTGAGGGTAAGACCTCCGGTGGTCGCCACCCGGTCTCCCCGTGGGGTCAGAAGGAGGGTCGTACTCGCTCGCCGAAGAAGGCAAGCAGCAAGTACATCGTCCGCCGCCGCAAGACGAACAAGAAGCGCTAGGAGCAGGTTTAGATGCCGCGCAGTCTCAAGAAGGGGCCCTTCGTCGACGACCACCTCATCAAGAAGGTGGACGTACAGAACGAGGCAGGCACCCACAACGTCATCAAGACCTGGTCCCGCCGCTCCATGATCATTCCGGCGATGCTGGGCCACACGATCGCGGTGCACAACGGCAAGATCCACGTCCCGGTGTTCGTCACCGAGTCCATGGTCGGCCACAAGCTCGGCGAATTCTCGCCGACCCGCACGTTCCGCGGCCACGTCAAGGACGACCGCAAGACGAAGCGTCGCTGATCGGCGGAGTGCGAAGACTATGACTGACACCGAAGGGACAACCATGGAAGCCAGGGCCCAGGCGCGGTACATCCGCGTCACGCCCATGAAGGCCCGCCGCGTGGTGGACCTCATCCGTGGCATGAATGCCACGGAGGCTCAGGCGGTCCTGCGTTTCGCCCCGCAGGCCGCGAGCGTGCCGGTGGGCAAGGTGCTTGACAGCGCCATTGCCAACGCCGCGCACAACTACGACCACTCCGATGCCGAGTCTCTCGTCATCACTGAGGCGTATGTCGACGAAGGTCCGACCCTGAAGCGGTTCCGTCCGCGTGCCCAGGGCCGTGCCTACCGGATCCGCAAGCGGACCAGCCACATCACCGTGGTCGTCAGCAGCAAGGAAGGGACCCGGTAATGGGCCAGAAGGTTAACCCGTACGGGTTCCGGCTCGGAATTACCACGGACTTCAAGTCTCGTTGGTACGCCGACAAGCTGTACAAGGACTACGTCAAGGAAGACGTCGCCATCCGCAAGATGATGACGCAGGGCATGGAGCGCGCCGGCATCTCGAAGGTTGAGATCGAGCGCACCCGTGACCGTGTGCGTGTGGACATCCACACCGCGCGTCCCGGCATCGTCATCGGCCGTCGTGGTGCCGAGGCCGACCGCATCCGCGGCGACCTGGAGAAGCTGACCGGCAAGCAGGTGCAGCTGAACATCCTCGAGGTCAAGAACCCCGAGATGGACGCTCAGCTGGTGGCCCAGGCCGTCGCCGAGCAGCTCTCCTCGCGTGTCTCCTTCCGTCGTGCCATGCGTAAGAGCATGCAGGGCACCATGAAGGCCGGCGCCAAGGGCATCAAGATCCAGTGCGGTGGCCGTCTCGGCGGCGCCGAGATGTCCCGCTCTGAGTTCTACCGCGAAGGCCGTGTGCCGCTGCACACCCTGCGCGCCAACGTGGACTACGGCTTCTTCGAGGCCAAGACCACCTTCGGCCGCATCGGTGTGAAGGTGTGGATCTACAAGGGCAACGTCAAGAACATCGCAGAGGTTCGCGCCGACAACGCCGCGGCCCGTGCGGGCAACCGCCCGTCGCGTGGTCCCGGCGCCGGTGGAACCGACCGTCCGCAGCGCCGCGGTGGCGAGCGCGGCGGCCGCGGCCGTAAGCCCCAGACGGACGGCGGTTCGGCTCCCAAGGCCGAGGCCCCCGCCGCTGTCGAGGCTCCGGCTGCGGACACTCCCGGAACGGAGGCCTGACCCAATGCTGATCCCCCGCAGGGTCAAGCACCGCAAGCAGCACCACCCGAAGCGCTCGGGCATGGCCAAGGGCGGCACCGAACTCGCGTTCGGTGAGTACGGCCTGCAGGCCGTCACCCCGGCCTATGTGACGAACCGGCAGATCGAGTCCGCTCGTATCTCCATCACCCGTCACATCAAGCGCGGCGGCAAGGTCTGGATCAACATCTACCCGGACCGTCCGCTGACCAAGAAGCCTGCTGAGACCCGCATGGGTTCCGGTAAGGGTTCGCCGGAGTGGTGGATCGCGAACGTCAAGCCCGGTCGGGTGATGTTCGAGCTGTCCTTCCCGAACGAGAAGGTTGCCAAGGAGGCGCTCACCCGCGCCGCCCACAAGCTTCCGATGAAGTGCCGCATTGTGCGGCGCGAGGCAGGTGAATCGTGATGGCGGCCGGCACCACTAAGGCCACCGAGCTGCGCACGCTGGGCGACGAGGAACTCCTCGCCAAGCTGAGCGAAGCCAAGGAGGAGCTGTTCAACCTCCGCTTCCAAGCGGCCACGGGACAGCTCGAGAACAACAACCGGCTCAAGGTCGTCCGCAAGGACATCGCCCGGATCTACACCTTGATGCGCGAGCGCGAGCTGGGCATCGAGACGGTGGAGAGCGCCTGATGAGCGAGAAGAATGTGACTGAGACCTCCGAGCAGCGCGGCTTCCGCAAGACCCGTGAGGGCCTTGTGGTCAGCGACAAGATGGACAAGACCGTAGTGGTCGCCGTCGAGGACCGTGTGAAGCACGCCCTGTACGGCAAGGTCATCCGGCGCACCAACAAGCTCAAGGCGCACGACGAGCAGAACGCTGCCGGCATCGGCGACCGTGTCCTCCTCATGGAGACCCGGCCGACCTCTGCCACCAAGCGCTGGCGCGTCGTGGAGATCCTCGAGAAGGCCAAGTAATCCCTGAGGGCTTTCCCTCAGGACCGTTCCGTCAGGCTCGGTAGGGGCGGGGCAACCCGCCCCTACCGGGAACCGACGCGACAAACAGGAGATAGACGTGATCCAGCAGGAGTCGCGACTGCGGATCGCCGACAACACAGGTGCGAAGGAAATCCTTTGCATCCGTGTTCTCGGTGGTTCGGGTCGCCGCTACGCGGGAATCGGTGACGTCATCGTTGCCACCGTCAAGGACGCGATCCCCGGTGGCAACGTGAAGAAGGGCGAGGTCGTCAAGGCGGTCATCGTCCGGACCGTCAAGGAGCGCCGTCGCGCAGACGGCTCGTACATCCGGTTCGACGAGAACGCCGCCGTCATTCTGAAGAACGACGGCGACCCCCGCGGCACCCGTATCTTCGGCCCGGTGGGCCGTGAGCTGCGCGAGAAGAAGTTCATGAAGATCGTTTCTCTCGCGCCGGAGGTGCTGTAACCGATGAAGATCAAGAAGGGCGACCTGGTCCAGGTCATCACCGGTAAGGACCGCGGCAAGCAGGGCAAGGTCATTGTGGCCTACCCCACTGAGAGCCGTGTCCTCGTCGAGGGTGTCAACCGGGTCAAGAAGCACACCAAGGCCGGCCAGTCCGACCGCGGTAGCAAGACCGGTGGGATCATCACGACCGAGGCCCCCATTCACATCAGCAATGTTCAGCTGATCGTGGAGAAGGACGGCAAGAAGGTCGTTACCCGCGTCGGTTACCGCTTCGACGACGAAGGCAACAAGATCCGCGTTGCCAAGCGGACGGGTGAGGACATCTGATGACTGCCACCACCACGCCGCGTCTGAAGACGCGCTACCGCGAGGAAATCTCGGGCAAGCTGCACGAGGAGTTCTCTTTCGAGAACGTCATGCAGATCCCGGGTCTGACCAAGATCGTGGTCAACATGGGTGTGGGCGACGCCGCCCGCGACTCCAAGCTGATCGAGGGCGCGATTCGCGACCTCGCCACGATCACCGGCCAGAAGCCGCAGGTCACCAAGGCCCGCAAGTCCATCGCGCAGTTCAAGCTGCGTGAGGGCCAGCCGATCGGCGCCCACGTCACCCTCCGCGGTGACCGTATGTGGGAGTTCCTGGACCGCGTGCTGTCACTCGCACTGCCGCGTATCCGTGACTTCCGCGGCCTGTCGCCGAAGCAGTTCGACGGCCGGGGCAACTACACCTTCGGTCTCACGGAGCAGGTCATGTTCCACGAGATCGACCAGGACAAGATCGACCGGGTCCGGGGCATGGACATCACCGTGGTTACCACGGCGACCAACGACGACGAGGGTCGTGCCCTGCTTCGTCACCTCGGCTTCCCGTTCAAGGAGATGTGACCGTGGCGAAGAAGGCTCTGATCGCTAAGGCCGCTCGCAAGCCCAAGTTCGCTGTGCGCGGTTACAACCGCTGCCAGCGCTGTGGCCGGCCGCACTCTGTCTACCGCAAGTTCGGCCTCTGCCGCGTGTGCCTTCGTGAGATGGCTCACCGTGGCGAGCTGCCGGGCGTGACCAAGAGCTCCTGGTAGATCCGGTTCCCTTCGGGGAATCCGGTGACCAGGAACTCTCGGTAAGCATCTGGACGTCAGGAGCCCGGCTCCCTCTGCCGTAAGGTAGAGGGGTTGGGCGCCTGGCGCCCATGACCGACTTACTACGCCGTAGGTCCCCGCGCCGCACCCGTCCCGACTTTGCTCGGGGAGAAGGATGGCGCAATGGAAACCCCGGCGAGAGAGGCCTAGGGCCAACTCATGACCATGACCGACCCCATCGCAGACATGCTGACCCGTCTGCGTAATGCGAACTCGGCGTATCACGATGACGTCGTGATGCCGTTCAGCAAGATCAAGTCGCACATCGCGGAGATCCTCCAGCAGGAGGGTTACATCACCGGCTGGAAGGTCGAGGATGCCGAGGTTGGCAAGAACCTCATCCTCGAGCTGAAGTTCGGTCCGAGCCGTGAGCGCTCGATCGCCGGCATCAAGCGCATCAGCAAGCCGGGCCTTCGGGTCTACGCAAAGTCCACCAATCTGCCCAAGGTGCTCGGTGGCCTGGGCGTGGCGATCATCTCCACGTCCCACGGTCTCCTCACCGGCCAGCAGGCCAGCAAGAAGGGCGTAGGTGGGGAAGTCCTCGCCTACGTCTGGTAATCGGGAACAGGAGGCATTGCAATGTCGCGCATCGGCAAGCTGCCCATCCCGGTTCCCGCCGGCGTGGACGTCACCATCGACGGCCGTACGGTCTCGGTGAAGGGCCCCAAGGGTTCCCTCTCCCACACCGTCGCTGCCCCGATCGATGTCGCCAAGGACGAGACCGGCACGCTCATCGTGTCGCGTCCTAACGACGAGCGTGTTTCGAAGGCCCTGCACGGCCTGTCCCGCACGCTGGTGGCGAACATGATCACTGGCGTGACCGCGGGTTACAGCAAGGCGCTCGAGATCAACGGCGTCGGCTACCGCGTCCAGGCGAAGGGCTCCAATCTGGAGTTCGCCCTGGGCTACAGCCACCCCGTCGTGATCGAGCCGCCGGAGGGCATCTCGTTCAAGGTGGAGTCGCCGACCAAGCTGAGTGTCGAGGGAATCGACAAGCAGAAGGTCGGCGAGGTAGCCGCGAACATCCGCAAGCTGCGGAAGCCCGACCCGTACAAGGGCAAGGGTGTTAAGTACGCGGGCGAAGTCATCCGCCGCAAGGTCGGAAAGGCTGGTAAGTAGCCATGGCATACGGTGTGAAGATCGCCAAGGGCAAGGCTTACAAGGGCGCGGCTCTCAAGCGTCGCCACATCCGCGTCCGCAAGCGGATCTCGGGCACGGAGGCGCGTCCGCGTCTCGTCGTGACCAGGTCCAACCGCGGCATCGTGGCGCAGGTTATCGACGACCTCGCGGGGCACACCCTCGCGTCGGCGTCGACCCTCGACCCGTCCATCCGTGGCGGCGAAGGCGACAAGTCCTCCAAGGCGAAGCAGGTCGGCCAGCTCGTGGCCGAGCGTGCCAAGGCCGCGGGTATTGAGACTGTCGTATTCGACCGTGGCGGCAATCAGTACGCAGGGCGCATTGCCGCCCTTGCGGACGCCGCCCGCGAAGCCGGACTCGAGTTCTGAGTTCGTCCCGCAGCTAGCGGATCAACGAAGAGAGGTAATTCCAATGGCTGGACCCCAGCGCCGCGGCAGCGGTGCCGGTGGCGGCGAGCGGCGTGACCGTAAGTCTGGGCGGGACGGCCAGCAGGCCGAGAAGACCGCCTACGTCGAGCGTGTTGTCGCGATCAACCGCGTCGCCAAGGTAGTCAAGGGTGGTCGTCGCTTCAGCTTCACCGCGCTGGTCGTGGTGGGCGATGGTGACGGCACCGTCGGTGTCGGTTATGGCAAGGCCAAGGAAGTTCCGGCCGCCATCGCCAAGGGTGTCGAGGAAGCGAAGAAGAACTTCTTCAAGGTTCCCCGCATCCAGGGCACCATCCCGCACCCGATCCAGGGCGAGAAGGCCGCGGGCGTCGTTCTGCTCAAGCCTGCTTCCCCCGGTACCGGTGTTATCGCCGGTGGCCCGGTGCGCGCCGTACTCGAGTGCGCCGGTATCCACGACGTTCTGTCCAAGAGCCTCGGCTCGGACAACGCGATCAACATCGTGCACGCCACGGTGGCCGCGCTTCAGGGCCTTCAGCGCCCCGAGGAGATCGCTGCCCGTCGTGGCCTGCCGCTGGAGGACGTCGCGCCCGCAGCTCTGCTGCGTGCACGTGCCGGGGTGGGTGCCTGATGGCTCGCCTCAAGGTCACGCAGATCAAGTCCTACATCGGTAGCAAGCAGAACCACCGTGACACCCTGCGTTCGCTCGGGCTCAAGCGCCTGAACGACGTGGTGGTCAAGGAGGACCGTCCGGAGATTCGCGGAATGGTCCAGACCGTCCGCCACCTCGTCACGGTCGAGGAGGTTGACTGACATGGGTGCTGAGAACCCGCAGAACCCCCTGAAGGTCCACAACCTGCGTCCCGCCCCGGGTGCCAAGACCGCCAAGACCCGTGTGGGTCGTGGCGAGGCGTCCAAGGGTAAGACCGCTGGTCGTGGTACCAAGGGCACGAAGGCCCGTTACCAGGTTCCGGCTCGCTTTGAGGGTGGGCAGATGCCCCTCCACATGCGCCTGCCGAAGCTCAAGGGCTTCAAGAACCCGTTCCGCGTCGAGTTCCAGGTCGTGAACCTGGACAAGCTCACCGCCCTCTACCCCGAGGGTGGAGAGGTCACGGTGGCCGATCTGGTCGCCAAGGGCGCGGTACGTAAGAACCAGCTCGTCAAGGTGCTCGGCACCGGCGAGATCACCGTGGCGCTGCAGGTTTCGGTTGACGCCGTCTCCGGCTCCGCCAAGGAGAAGATCGCTGCTGCCGGCGGCACCGTCACCGAGCTCATCTGAGTCTCGGCGACTGCTGCTGACAGCGACCGAATCGGGCCCGTTCCTCCTCGGAGGGACGGGCCCGATTCGGTAGCAGGCACCCCAGGACAAACTGCGCAAGTACGACCCTGACGTGTCTCTACCGGGTGGCGATCGCCAACTGGGGGAGACACGCGCTTCATACGGACCGCCACGCGCTGTTAGAGTCCGTTGGGTCGACTGGCGAAACTGCCCGCAGACTGTCCTCGCGCCCCATCCCGGCCGGTGATCCGCCGTCCGTGACAGACCATCTCGACCGACCCTTCCGCCCTGCTGCGCGGAAGGTGCAGGAGGCACCGTGCTCACCGCGTTCGCCCAGGCGTTCAAAACGCCTGACCTGCGCAAGAAGCTGCTGTTCACGCTGGGCATCATGGTGCTGTTCCGGCTCGGGGCGCACGTCCCGGTGCCAGGGGTGGACTACAAGGTCGTCAACGCGTGCATCAAGGACGCGGGCGGCGGGCAGGGCCTCTTCAGCCTGGTCAACCTCTTCAGCGGTGGTGCACTGCTCCAGCTGACCATCTTCGCGCTCGGGATCATGCCGTACATCACGGCGAGCATCATCCTGCAGCTGCTGACCGTGGTGATCCCACGCCTCGAAGCCCTCAAGAAGGAGGGCCAGGCGGGCACCGCGAAGATCACGCAGTACACCCGATACCTGACCGTGGCGCTGGCGATCCTGCAGGGCACCGGCCTGGTGGCCACCGCCCGCGGCGGCAGCCTCTTCTCCAGCTGCACCCAGCGCTACGACATCATCTCCAGCAAGTCGATCTTCACCACCGTCACGATGGTGGTCACGATGACCGCCGGTACCGTGATGATCATGTGGCTCGGCGAGCTGATCACCGACCGCGGTATCGGCAACGGTATGTCGATCCTGATGTTCGTCTCGATCGCGGCCGGCTTCCCGGGCGCCCTGTGGTCCATCAAGAGCTCCGGCAAGATCATGGGCGGCTGGTTCGAGTTCTTCATCGTCATCCTGATCGGCCTGGTGATGGTGGCCCTTGTGGTCTTCGTCGAACAGGCGCAACGCAGGATCCCGGTGCAGTACGCGAAGCGCATGATCGGCCGGCGGTCCTACGGCGGAACGTCCACGTATATCCCGCTCAAGGTGAACCAGGCGGGTGTGATTCCCGTCATCTTCGCCTCGTCGTTGCTCTACATTCCGGCCCTCGTCGTTCAGTTCAGCGGGTCGACAGCACCGTGGGCCCAGTGGGTCAGCGTCAACCTGACCAAGGGCGATCACCCCGCCTACCTGGCCGCTTACTTCCTGCTGATCGTCTTCTTCGCCTTCTTCTACGTCGCGATCTCGTTCAACCCCGAGGAAGTCGCCGACAATATGAAGAAGTATGGTGGCTTCATCCCGGGCATCCGGGCCGGTCGACCTACTGCTGAATACCTGAGCTACGTGTTGAACAGGATCACGTGGCCGGGATCGCTGTATCTGGGGCTCATCGCTCTCGTTCCCACCGTTGCCATCGCCTTGTTCAACGGCAGCACCAACTTCCCGTTCGGCGGGACCAGCATCCTGATCATCGTGGGTGTCGGCCTGGAGACCGTGAAGCAGATCGAGAGCCAGCTCCAGCAGCGCAACTACGAAGGGTTCCTCCGCTGATGCGAATCGTCCTCGTCGGGCCGCCTGGGGCCGGCAAGGGTACGCAGGCTGCGTTCCTCGCCAAGAACCTGTCGATCCCGCACATCTCGACGGGCGACCTCTTCCGCGCGAACATCAGCCAGGGCACCGCCCTGGGCAAGCAGGCGAAGTCCTACATGGACGCCGGCAACCTGGTGCCCGACGAAGTGACCATCGGGATGGCGAAGGACCGGCTCGACGAGCCGGACACCGAGGGCGGCTTCCTGCTCGACGGCTTCCCGCGCAACGTCCACCAGGCCGAGGCGCTCGACGCCTTCCTGGTCGAGCGCGGTATCGCGCTCGACGGGGTCCTGGACCTGGAGGTCCCGGAGGACGAGGTCGTCAAGCGCATCGCCGGCCGGCGCACCTGCCGCAAGGACACGGCGCACACGTTCCACATCACGTACAAGAAGCCCAAGGTCGAGGGCGTGTGCGACGAGTGCGGCGGCGAGCTCTACCAGCGTGACGACGACTCCGAGGCGACCGTGCGCAACCGCCTCGCCGTCTATCACCGGGAGACCGAGCCGATCATCGATTACTACCGGCAGCAGGACCTGGTGGCGACGATCTCGGCGCTCGGTCCGGTCGCGGAAGTCACCCAGCGGGCGATGGACGCACTGAAGAGCAACAAGAGCGCGTAGTACCCACACGTACACAGGTCGGCCGCGGTGCCCAGGTGGCACCGCGGCCGTACTGTTTGAGTGACGACTTTTTCAGAGAGGGCCACAGGCATGGTCGAGATCAAGACCCCGGAGCAGATCGCCAAGATGCGCGAGGCGGGGTTGGTCGTCGCGGCCATCCACCGGGCGTGCGGCGAGGCCGCGGTTCCGGGCGTGAGCACCAAGGAGCTCGACGAGATCGCCGCGAAGGTGATCGCCGAGCACGGTGCCAAGCCGAACTTCCTCGGGTACGGCGGCTTCACCGGCAACATCTGCACCTCGGTCAACGATGTCGTGGTGCACGGCATCCCGGACCGGGAGACCGTCCTGAAGGACGGCGACCTCATCTCCATCGACGCGGGCGCCATCATCGACGGCTGGCACGGCGACGCGGCCTTCACGGCCTTCGTGGGCACCGGTCACGCTCCGGAGCTCATCGAGCTCAGCCGGGTGACCGAGGAGTCCATGTGGGCCGGTATCGCCGCGATGAAGAAGGGCAACCGGCTCTCGGACGTCTCGGCGGCGATCGAGGGCTACATCCGCCGCCAGCCGCGCCCGGCCTCCGGCAAGTACGGCATCGTCGAGGAGTACGGCGGCCACGGCATCGGCTCCGAGATGCACATGGACCCGCATCTGCTGAACTACGTCAACAAGAAGCGCGGCCGGGGCATCAAGCTGGTGCCGGGCGTCTGCCTGGCGATCGAGCCGATGGTCACCCTCGGCACCCCGCACACCCACGTCCTCGAGGACGAGTGGACGGTCAAGAGCGACGACGGGTCCTGGTCCAGCCACTGGGAGCACTCGATCGCGCTGACCGAGCAGGGCCCGCTGGTGCTCACCGCCGTCGACGGCGGCAAGGCGAAGCTGGCGGAGTACGGGATCACGGCGGCCCCCGACCCGCTGGGCTGAGCCGCAGCCGGCGGACGGAGTCCGGCGCAGCCGCTCGAAGCTTGTGAGGCGCTCCGGCGCCGAGCCCGCGAGAGCGGCGTGAAGAGGATTCGTCCCGCTGGGATGATCCGCCGGACGCTGTTGGGCCGGGTGGAGTAACGATCACCCAACGTGGGCATCTACCCCGGATTCGTCATTCCGGGGTGCCTGCCGTAGACTGACACGTCGGCTCATGTATACCGGCACGTCTGCGTGATTTACCTGAGCCGATCAAGGTAGCCGATTCGAAGGGCGAAGCGTGGCCAAGAAGCAAGGTGCCATCGAAATCGAGGGCACCGTGATCGAGTCTCTCCCGAACGCGATGTTCCGGGTAGAGCTCCAGAACGGTCACAAGGTCCTCGCGCACATCAGCGGCAAGATGCGTATGCACTACATCCGCATCCTTCCCGATGACAGGGTCGTTGTGGAGCTGTCTCCCTACGACTTGACGCGCGGACGGATCGTCTACCGCTACAAGTAGATCTCGCTGCTGCCCCGCTCCCGTGGGGCGATGGCACGACCCGGAGAACCTGACATCACATGAAGGTCAAGCCGAGCGTCAAGAAGATCTGCGACAAGTGCAAGGTGATCCGCCGTCACGGTCGGGTCATGGTCATCTGCGACAACCTGCGCCACAAGCAGCGCCAGGGCTGACGCACGACCTGCAACTCGCAGTTCTTCCCGCGACGCACACACAGTAATTACGCAGTCACCCGTCCCGGTACGCCGGGACGACACCTTCGGCGGGGGCCGAGGACCCGGAACGTACCTCGTACGGCGGCCGGGAACGGTACTGCGGAAGACCTCCGAATCAACAGGAGCCATGAATGGCACGCCTTTCCGGCGTTGACCTCCCGCGTGAGAAGCGCGTGGAGATCGCCCTCACCTACGTCTTCGGCATCGGTCGCACCCGTGCCCAGGAGACCCTGAAGAACACTGGTGTGAACCCCGACATCCGCGTTCGCGACCTTGCCGAGGAAGACCTCGTCAAGCTCCGCGACTACGTGGACGCCAACTTCAAGACCGAGGGTGACCTCCGTCGCGAGGTGCAGGCCGACATCCGCCGCAAGGTGGAGATCGGCTGCTACCAGGGTCTGCGTCACCGTCGTGGCCTTCCGGTCCACGGTCAGCGCACGCACACCAACGCTCGTACCCGTAAGGGTCCGCGTCGCGCCATCGCCGGTAAGAAGAAGCCGGGCAAGAAGTAGTCCTAGCGGACGCAACTGCGGTGCCGCCGGGGGGCGACCCCGGATCTCCGCAGAAGAAAGCGGTTCGCTCAGGACCGACCACCTCCACGGGAGTAATACATGCCTCCGAAGGGCCGTCAGGGCGCAGTCAAGAAGGTGCGCCGCAAGGAAAAGAAGAACGTCGCTCATGGGCACGCCCACATCAAGAGCACGTTCAACAACACGATCGTCTCGATCACGGACCCCTCGGGCAACGTGATCGCTTGGGCCTCTGCCGGCCATGTCGGCTTCAAGGGCTCGCGCAAGTCGACTCCGTTCGCCGCACAGATGGCTGCCGAATCGGCTGCCCGTCGCGCGCAGGAGCACGGCATGCGCAAGGTCGACGTCTTCGTCAAGGGTCCCGGCTCCGGCCGTGAGACCGCGATCCGCTCCCTCCAGGCCACTGGCCTCGAGGTCGGCTCGATTCAGGACGTCACCCCCACTCCGCACAACGGATGCCGCCCGCCCAAGCGCCGCCGCGTCTGACCACCTGAAGTAGGAGACAAGACAATATGGCGCGTTACACCGGGGCCGACTGCAAGCGTTGCCGTCGGGAGAAGCAGAAGCTGTTCCTCAAGGGCAGCAAGTGCGAGAGCGCAAAGTGCCCGATCGAGATCCGTCCTTACCCCCCGGGTGAGCACGGCCGCGGGCGCACCAAGGACAGCGAGTACCTCCTTCAGCTTCGCGAGAAGCAGAAGTGTGCCCGTATCTACGGTGTACTCGAGAAGCAGTTCGTGAACTACTACAAGGAAGCGAACCAGAAGTCCGGCAAGACCGGTGAGAACCTTCTGCGCATCCTTGAGATCCGTCTCGACAACGTGGTCTACCGGGCCGGCTTCGCCAAGTCCCGCGACCACGCCCGTCAGCTGGTTCGTCACGGACACATCACCGTGAACGGCCGCAAGACCGACATCCCGTCGGCTCGCGTGGCTGTGAACGACATCGTCGAGGTTCGTGAGTCCTCGCGTCAGATGACCCCGTTCGTGGTCGCTGCCGCCGAGGCCGGCGAGAAGACCGTGCCCGCGTGGCTCGAGTCGATCCCGTCGAAGCTCCGGATTCTCGTGCACTCGCTGCCCGAGCGGCCTGTTATCGACACGCAGGTCCAGGAGCAGCTGATCGTGGAGCTCTACTCCAAGTAGTAGTGGCTCAGCGATACGGGCGGCAGGACCTCATAGGGGTCCTGTCGCCCGTACCCTTGCAGTACCCCTCGGCATCAAATAGCGGATGCCGATGACTGGAGGAACATCATGCTTATCGCTCAGCGTCCGTCGCTGACCGAAGAGGTCGTCGACGAATTCCGCTCCCGGTTCGTGATCGAGCCGCTGGAGCCGGGCTTCGGCTACACCCTCGGAAACTCCCTTCGCCGCACGCTTCTCTCCTCGATCCCCGGTGCCGCTGTCACCAGCATCCGGGTCGACGGCGTTCTGCACGAGTTCACCACCGTGCCGGGCGTCAAGGAGGACGTGACCGACGTCATCCTCAACATCAAGCAGCTCGTCGTCTCCTCGGAGCACGACGAGCCCGTCGTGATGTACCTGCGCAAGCAGGGCCCGGGTGTCGTCACCGCCGCCGACATCGCGCCCCCGGCCGGTGTCGAGGTGCACAACCCCGACCTGGTTCTGGCCACCCTGAACGCCAAGGGCAAGCTGGAGATGGAGCTGACCGTCGAGCGCGGTCGCGGCTACGTCTCCGCCGTCCAGAACAAGCAGCAGGGCCAGGAGATCGGCCGTATCCCGGTCGACTCCATCTACAGCCCGGTGCTCAAGGTCACGTACAAGGTCGAGGCGACCCGTGTCGAGCAGCGCACCGACTTCGACAAGCTGATCGTCGACGTCGAGACCAAGCAGGCCATGCGCCCGCGCGACGCCATGGCGTCGGCCGGTAAGACCCTGGTCGAGCTGTTCGGCCTGGCCCGCGAGCTCAACGTCGATGCCGAGGGCATCGACATGGGCCCGTCCCCGACGGACGCCGCTCTGGCCGCCGATCTGGCACTGCCGATCGAGGAGCTCGAGCTCACCGTTCGTTCGTACAACTGCCTCAAGCGCGAGGGCATCCACTCCGTGGGTGAGCTCGTCGCCCGCTCCGAGGCCGACCTGCTCGACATCCGCAACTTCGGTGCGAAGTCGATCGACGAGGTCAAGGCGAAGCTGGCCGGTATGGGCCTGGCCCTCAAGGACAGCCCGCCCGGATTCGACCCGACCGCCGCCGCCGACGCCTTCGGCGCCGACGACGACGTGGACGCCGGCTTCGTGGAGACCGAGCAGTACTGATCCGACTCCGTCGCGGAGGCGGGCCCGACCGCGGTTCACCCCGCCGGTCCCCGCCCCCGCGCGGTTCGGTAAAGACTTCTGGCAGGCACACGCCCGTCGGACACTGACACCGGTACCTGATCCGGCCGGTGCAGAAAAGAAGGAGAAAGACCATGCCTCAGCCCGCCAAGGGTGCCCGTCTGGGCGGCAGCGCCGCGCACGAGCGTCACCTGCTCGCGAACCTTGCGAAGGCGCTGTTCGAGCACGGCCGCATCACCACCACCGAGGCCAAGGCGCGTCGTCTGCGTCCGGTCGCGGAGCGCCTCATCACCAAGGCGAAGAAGGGCGACATCCACAACCGTCGCCAGGTGCTGGCCACCATCACCGACAAGAGCATCGTGCACACGCTCTTCACGGAGATCGGCCCGCGCTACGAGAACCGCCCCGGTGGTTACACGCGTATCACCAAGATCGGCAACCGTCGTGGCGACAACGCCCCGATGGCGGTCATCGAGCTGGTCGAGGCCCTGACCGTGGCCCAGGCCGCCACCGGTGAGGCCGAAGCCGCGACGAAGCGCGCGGTGAAGGAAGACACCCTCAAGAAGGACGACGCCGTCGAGGCGAAGTCCGACGAGGTCGTCGAGGACGCCAAGCCGGCCGAGAAGGCCGACGAGGAGTCGAAGGACGCCTGATCCAGGCGTTCGGCGTACTACGGACGGGCCCGCTCCCAGCTTCTGGGGGCGGGCCCGTTCCGCATGCACGGCATGATCAGCACCATCGGCACGAGAGGACCGCACGGTGAGCGACGAGGTGGAGCCCGGTTTCGTACGGGTGCGGCTGGACCTGTCGTACGACGGGGCCGAATTCTCCGGCTGGGCGAAGCAGCGGACCCGGCGCACCGTGCAGGGCGACCTGGAGGCGGCGCTGCAGACCGTCATGCGGCTGCGGGAACCGGTCTCCCTGACGGTGGCCGGCCGCACGGACGCGGGGGTGCACGCGCGCGGCCAGGTCGCGCACCTGGACCTGGCCGAGGACGTGTGGGCCGAGCACGGCGAGAAGCTGCTCAGACGGCTCGCAGGCAAGCTGCCGCAGGACGTGCGGGTGTGGCGGGTCGCCGTGGCCCCGCGGGCCTTCAACGCCCGGTTCTCGGCCGTCTGGCGGCGTTACGCGTACCGGGTCGGCGACCAGCAGGCCGGGGTCGACCCGCTGCTGCGCGGGCACGTGCTGTGGCACGACCGGCCGCTGGACGTGGACCTCATGAACGAGGCGGCAGGGAAGCTGCTCGGCGAGCACGATTTCGCGGCGTACTGCAAGAAGCGCGAGGGTGCGACGACCATCCGCAAGCTGCTCGATCTGCACTGGGAGCGCACGTCCGACGGGATCGCCGTCGCGACCGTGCGGGCCGACGCGTTCTGCCACAACATGGTGCGGGCGCTGGTCGGCTCCATGCTGCTGGTCGGGGACGGGCACCGGCCGGCGGAGTTCCCCGGCGAGGTGCTGGCCGGCGGGGTCCGCAACTCCGCGGTCAATGTGGTGCGCCCGCACGGGCTGACGCTGGAGGAGGTCGGCTACCCGGCGGACGACCAGCTCGCGGCCCGCAACCTGCTGGCCCGCAATCTGCGGACCCTGCCCGGCTGCCTCTGAGCGGCCGCCGTCAGTTCCCGGCGGCCGTGTCGCGCGCCGCCGCGTCCTTGCCGCGCTGCACGATGCGCTCGAAGGCGAAGTTCGACGCGTCGATCCCGGCCTGCTTGGACGCGGTGTCGGCGCTGGTCGCGGTCGTGCCGTTCTTCGGCCCGGAGATCGTGTAGTAGGCGTAGCGGCCCACCGCGTTGGAGGTCGTCCAGCAGGACACGTTGTGGCAGAACGCGGCGACTCCGCCGCCGTTCAGCGGCAGCAGGAAGTGCAGGGTGGCCTTGGCCTTGTCGGCCGGCGCCTTGTCGTCGAAGACCGCGACGCCGACGGTGACCGCCGAGCCGCCCAGCACGTAGGTCGCCCGAATCACCTGGCGGCAGTGGTTCTGCGGCAGCGCCGTGGCGAGGCCGTCGGTGGCCGCCGCGGCGCAGCTCGTCGTCTGGGTGCCGGCGGTCCTGGTGTACGTGCGGCCCGCGATGGTCATCAGCTTGCCGGGGAAGAGGGTCTCCGCGCTGATGGGGGCGGTGTCCTTCTTGGCTGTGGAGATGTAGTCCAGCGGGTTCTTCGGGGGCGGCGGCGCGACCGAGGAGAACGACGGCTCGGGCGGCAGCGGCTGGGAGGGCGCCGTGGTGGTGGGGCCCGCCTTCGGCTTGCCGTCGCTCTTGTTGGACGCCACGACGGCGGCCGCGACGATCCCCGCGACGGCCACCGCGGTGAGCGCTCCGCCACCGACCATGAACAGCTTGCGGCGCTTCGCCGCGGCTTCTCGCTGCGCGGCGAGCGCTCCCCAGTCGGGGGCACTGGACTGCGGGGCCTGCGGGAAGGCGCCGGGGCCGGCCGCCGGGCCCTGCGACTGCTGGGGGAAGGACGGCGGCGCGTCGGCGGCGCCGAGGCCGCTCGTCGGCGGGGCCCAGGCCGGAGCCTGCGGTGCGCCGGGGTCGCCCTGCGGGGGCTGCGGGGGCTGCTGAGCCCGCTCAGGCTGCTGGGCGCCTGCCGGGGGCCAGGCCTGCGCTCCGGGGCCGTACGGGTCCGGCTGCGCCGGTGCCTGCGGGGCCGTGCCGTCGGGTATCCGCGGTGGCTGCGGGGCACCCGCCGCGGGCGGCCCGGCCTGGTAGGGGAGCGGCCGGGACGGGATGACCCGCCCCTCCAGCACCTCGCGCCGGCCCTCGCCCTCGGACTCGGGCGGGGTGGGCGCCGTGAAGCCCTGGCGCGGGTCGTGGGGAGGCGTGGGCCCATCAGTCATGACGCGCATCATATTCGGCGAACGGGTGACGCGGACGCCCGATCCGGGCGGTCCAGGGCACCGGTGTCCGGGTGCTGGAAATCGGTTTGGGCCCGGGCCCTGGCAGGGGCGAGAATCCAGAGCTATGGGACATGTAGAGGCGGCACACCTGGAGTACTACCTTCCGGATGGACGGGTGCTGCTCGGCGACGTCTCGTTCCGGGTGGGAGAAGGCGCCAAGGTCGCTCTGGTCGGGGCGAACGGCGCGGGCAAGACGACCCTGCTGCGGCTGATCTCGGGAGAGCTCAAGCCGGACGGCGGCTCGGTGACCATCAGCGGCGGGCTCGGCGTCATGCCGCAGTTCGTGGGTTCGGTCCGGGACGACCGGACGGTCCGGGACCTGCTGGTCTCCGTATCGCGGGCGCGGATCAGGACGGCCGCGAAGGCCGTGGACGCGGCCGAGCTGGCGATCATGGCGCAGGACGACGAACCGGCCCAGATGGCCTACGCGCACGCGCTCAGCGACTGGGCGGAGGCGCACGGCTACGAGGCCGAGAACATGTGGGACATGTGCACCCTGTCCGCGCTGGGCGTCCCGTACGAGCGGGCGCAGTGGCGCGAGGTCAAGACGCTCTCCGGCGGTGAGCAGAAGCGCCTGGTGCTGGAGGCCCTGCTGCGCGGCACCGACGAGGTGCTGCTGCTGGACGAGCCGGACAACTATCTGGACGTGCCCGGCAAGCGCTGGCTGGAGGAACAGCTCGCGCAGACCAAGAAGACCGTGTTGTTCGTCTCCCACGACCGGGAGCTGCTGGCCCGCTCCGCCGAGCGCATCGTCAGCGTCGAGCCGGGGCCCGCGGGCTCCGACGTCTGGGTGCACGGCGGCGGCTTCGGCACGTACCACCAGGCGCGCAAGGACCGCTTCGCGCGGTTCGAGGAGCTGCGGCGCCGGTGGGAGGAAGAACACACCAAGATCAAGCAGATGGTCTTCCGGCTGCGCCAGCAGGCAGCGATCAGTCCGGACATGGCGTCGCGGTACCACGCGGCCCAGACCCGGCTGAAGCGCTTCGAGGACGCGGGGGCCCCGCAGGAGCCGCCGCGCGAACAGGACATCAAGATGCGGCTGCGCGGCGGCCGTACCGGGGTGCGGGCGGTGACCTGCGAGGGGCTGGAGCTCACGGGGCTGATGCAGCCGTTCGACCTGGAGATCTACTACGGCGAGCGGGTCGCGGTGCTCGGCTCCAACGGGTCGGGTAAATCACACTTCCTGCGGCTGCTGGCCGGCCAGGACGTCCGGCACACCGGTTCCTGGAAGCTCGGCGCCCGGGTGGTGCCCGGTCACTTCGCGCAGACCCACGCGCACCCGGAGCTGGAGGGGCGCTCGCTGGTCGACATCCTGTGGACCGAGAACGCGCACGACCGCGGCCGGGCGATGGGCGTGCTGCGCCGCTACGAGCTGGAACGGCAGGGCGACCAGAACTTCGGCAGCCTCTCCGGGGGCCAGCAGGCCCGCTTCCAGATCCTCCTGATGGAGCTGGCGGGCACCACCGCGCTCCTGCTGGACGAGCCGACGGACAACCTTGACCTGGAGAGCGCCGAGGCCCTCCAGGAGGGCCTGGAGGCCTACGACGGCACGGTGCTCGCGGTGACCCACGACCGCTGGTTCGCCCGGTCCTTCGACCGCTATCTGGTCTTCGGCTCGGACGGATTCGTCCGCGAGTCGACGGAGCCGGTCTGGGACGAACGCCGGGTGGAGCGCAAACGGTAGGGCCGCGGGCGGTGACGACCAGGTGACGGACGGCTGACGACAAGGTCCTGACCAGGGCATTGGGCCGCGTTTTGACCCGTACGGTCGAAGCCGGGTATTCTGCGAGTTCGTTATGCGTATTGGCTTGCTCGTTCTCACGTGAGAGGCCCTTACGCCGGTCCGCCGGGCCGAACACCAGCGGCAGTACCGGGTTGCGTCCCCGAGTACCGCCAGGGCTGTCGTGATCGTCCGGGTGGCCTTGTCAGGACTCCACTCTCTGAAGAAGCGAAGGCTACGACCGTGCGTACGTTCAGCCCCAAGCCCGGCGATGTAACTCGCCAGTGGCACGTCATCGACGCGCAGGACGTTGTCCTGGGCCGTCTGGCCTCTCAGGCCGCGAACCTTCTCCGGGGCAAGCACAAGCCTGTGTACGCCCCGCACGTTGACACCGGTGACTTCGTCATCATCATCAACGCCGACAAGGTTCACCTGTCCGGCAACAAGAAGTCCCAGAAGATGGCCTACCGCCACTCTGGCTTCCCGGGTGGTCTGCGCTCCGTCCGTTACGACGAGCTGCTCGACAAGAACCCCGAGAAGGCCGTCGAGAAGGCCATCAAGGGCATGGTCCCGAAGAACACCCTGGGCCGTCAGATGCTCTCGAAGCTGAAGGTCTACGCGGGTGCCGAGCACCCGCACGCTGCGCAGCAGCCGGTCCCGTTCGTGATCAGCCAGGTCTCGCAGTAGTCCCGGCCACCAGCTACCAGCAGAAAGCATCTGAGGAGAATCGTGGCTGAGACCACTACCGAGGCCCCCGTCGTCGAGGCTGACGACACCACCGAGACCGTTGAGGCCTTCGGGTCCGAGGAGGCTCCTACGGAGTACACCTCGGAGTCCGAGGCTCCGGAGGAGTACACCTCCGAGTCTCTCGCGGGCCGCTTCGGCGACCCGCAGCCGGCAGCCGGCACCGGCCGCCGCAAGCAGTCCATCGCCCGTGTCCGCATCGTGCCGGGCTCTGGCAAGTGGAAGATCAACGGTCGCACCCTCGAGGGTTACTTCCCGAACAAGGTGCACCAGCAGGAAGTCAACGAGCCGTTCAAGCTCCTTGAGCTGGACAACCGCTACGACGTCATCGCGCGTATCGGTGGCGGCGGCATCTCCGGCCAGGCCGGTGCGCTGCGCCTGGGTGTTGCCCGTGCGCTGAACGAGGCGGACACGGACAACAACCGCGCCGCCCTCAAGAAGGCCGGATTCCTGACGCGTGACGACCGTGCGGTCGAGCGCAAGAAGGCCGGTCTGAAGAAGGCCCGTAAGGCGCCGCAGTTCAGCAAGCGCTAATCACGCTCGGCGTTCGCCCCGGAGGCACTTTGTGCGCCTCCGGGGCGTTCGCTTTTTAGTGCCCAGGGCGTATATCTGTCGGTAACGCCCATGGCTCCCATACTCGGAGGAATAACAGTGGGACGACTCTTCGGCACGGACGGCGTGCGCGGCGTCGCCAACGCGGACCTGACCGCCGAGCTGGCGCTCGGCGTGTCCGTCGCGGCGGCTCATGTGCTGGCTGAGGCGGGCTCGTTCCAGGGTCATCGGCCGGTGGCCGTGGTCGGACGCGATCCGCGTGCTTCGGGGGAGTTTCTGGAGGCCGCCATCGTGGCGGGCCTCGCGAGCGCGGGCGTGGACGTCCTGCGGGTCGGTGTGCTGCCCACCCCAGCGGTGGCGTATCTCACCGGTGCGCTGGGTGCCGACCTCGGCGTGATGCTCTCCGCCAGCCACAACGCGATGCCGGACAACGGCATCAAGATCCTGGCCCGCGGCGGTCACAAGCTCGACGACGAGCTCGAAGAGCGCATCGAGAAGACCTACGAGGAGCACCGCGCGGGCGAGCCCTGGGACCGGCCGACCGGTTCCGGCGTCGGCCGCGTAAAGGACTACACCGAGGGCTTCGACCAGTACGTCGCGCACCTCATGGGCGTGCTGCCGAACCGCCTCGACGGACTGAAGATCGTCCTGGACGAGGCGCACGGCGCCGCCGCCTGGGTGTCGCCCGAGGCGTTCTCCCGGGCCGGCGCGGAGATCGTCACGATCGGCGCCCAGCCCGACGGCCTGAACATCAACGACGGCTGCGGCTCCACGCACCTCGAACTGCTCAAGGCCGCCGTCGTCGAGCACGGCGCGCACTTCGGCATCGCCCATGACGGCGACGCGGACCGCTGCCTGGCCATCGACGCCGACGGCAACGAGGTCGACGGCGACCAGATCCTGGCCGTGCTGGCCCTGGACCTGCGCGAGCGGGGCGGGCTGCGGGAGAACACCGTGGTCGGCACCGTCATGTCCAACCTCGGCTTCAAGCTGGCGATGGAACGCGAGGGCATCCACCTCGTCGAGACGGCGGTCGGTGACCGCTACGTGCTGGAGTCGATGAAGGAGCACGGCTACGCGCTCGGCGGCGAGCAGTCCGGCCACGTCATCATCCTGGACCACGCCACGACCGGCGACGGCACGCTGACCGGCCTCATGCTGGCCGCCCGCGTCGCCGCCACCGGCCGCACGCTGGCCGATCTGGCCGGCGTCATGCAGCGGCTCCCGCAGGTGCTGGTGAACGTGCCGGACGTCGACAAGAGCCGGGTCAACACCGCTCCCGAGCTGGCGGCCGCGGTCGCCGAGGCCGAGCGTGAACTGGGCACCACCGGGCGGGTCCTGCTGCGTTCCTCCGGCACCGAGCCGCTGGTCCGGGTCATGGTCGAGGCCGCCGACATCGACCACGCCCGCGCGGTCGCGGGCCGGCTGGCCGACGTCGTGAAGTCCGTCCTCGGCTAGTACGGCTAGTACCCGCTCGCAGCTGAACGCGCGCCGCCCGCCCGGATTCCCGGGCGGGCGGCGCGCGTTCGGTGCACGGTGGGTTCAGAGCTTGCGCAGCGACAGCCGCTGGACCTTGTGCTGCGGGCCCTTGCGGAGCACCAGCGTGGCGCGGCTGCGCGTCGGCAGCACATTCTGCTGCAGGTTGGGCTTGTTGACGGTCCGCCACATCAGCCGGGCGTACTCCATCGCCTCCGCCTCCGAGACCTGCGTGTACTTGCGGAAGTACGAGAACGGGTTCTGGAACGCCGTCTCACGGAGCTTGCGGAACCGGCCGAGATACCACTGCTCGATGTCCTCGGTACGGGCGTCGACGTACACGCTGAAGTCGAAGAAGTCGGCGAGGCCGACACGGGTGCGGCCGTCCTTGCCGGGCAGCGCCGGCTGCAGCACGTTCAGGCCCTCGACGATGAGGATGTCGGGCCGGCGCACCGTCAGGCGCTCCCCGGGGACGATGTCGTAGATCAGGTGCGAGTAGACGGGTGCGGTCACCTCGTCCTTGCCCGCCTTCACATCGGCGACGAAGCGGGTCAGCGCGCGCCGGTCGTAGGACTCCGGGAAGCCCTTGCGCGACATCAGGTCGCGGCGGTGCAGTTCGGCGTTGGGCAGCAGGAAGCCGTCGGTGGTCACCAGCTCGACCCGCGGGTGCTCGGGCCAGCGGGCCAGCAGCGCGCGCAGGATACGGGCGGTGGTCGACTTCCCGACCGCGACGCTCCCCGCCACCCCGATGATGAAGGGGGTGCCGGGCTGTTCGCCCTGCCCGTTGCCCGCGTCGCCCAGGAAGGTGTTCAGGGCGCCCCGCAGGCCGCTGTGGGCGGCCACGTACAGATTGAGCAGCCGGGACAGCGGCAGATACACGTCCACGACCTCGTCCAGGTCGATGACGTCGCCCAGGCCCCGCAGCCGCTCCACCTCGTCGGCGGTCAGCGGCAGTGGCGTCCGCTCCCGCAGCGCGCTCCACTCCGCGCGGCTGAGGTCCACGTACGGGCTGATCTCGGCGCGTCGGCGCTGCTGCTGATCGGTGGTCGGCACACGCCCCATTGTGCTGCCGCGCCGCGCCCTGTTCACCTCGGGGGCCCCGGAGGGCCTCTGGGACGGCGGGGCGGTACGGCCATAGGGTGGCGGGCATGTGCGGAATCGTGGGGTATGTGGGCGGCCGGTCCGCTCTCGATGTCGTTGTCGCCGGGCTGCGGCGGCTGGAGTACCGGGGCTACGACTCGGCGGGTATCGCCGTGCTGGCCGACGGTGGTCTGGCCGCCGCCAAGAAGGCCGGCAAGCTCGCCAATCTGGAGGCGCTGCTGGAGCGGCAGCCGCTGCCGGCCGGCGGAACCGGGATCGGGCACACGCGGTGGGCGACCCACGGCGGCCCGACGGATGTGAACGCGCATCCGCACCTGGACAACGCCGGACGGGTCGCGGTGGTGCACAACGGCATCATCGAGAACTTCGCCGCGCTGCGGGCGGAGCTGGCCGAGCGCGGCCACGTGCTGGAGTCCGAGACCGACACCGAGGTCGTGGCGCATCTGCTCGCCGAGCACTTCTCCTCGTCGGCGGACCTGGCCGAGGCGATGCGGCAGGTGTGCCGGCAGCTGGACGGGGCGTTCACGCTGGTCGCGGTGCATGCGGACGAGCCGGACGTGGTGGTCGGGGCGCGTCGCAACTCACCGCTGGTGGTGGGCGTCGGGGAGGGCGAGAACTTCCTGGCGTCGGACGTCGCCGCGTTCATCGCGTACACCCGCGAGGCGATCGAGCTGGGCCAGGACCAGGTAGTCGAGCTGCGCCGGGAGAGCGTCACCGTCACCGACTTCGAGGGCAAGCCGGCCGAGGTGCGGCCGTATCACGTCGACTGGGACGTCTCGGCCGCCGAGAAGGGCGGCTACGACTACTTCATGCTCAAGGAGATCGCCGAGCAGCCGAAGGCGGTCGCCGACACGCTGCTGGGGCGGATCGGCACGGACGGCCGGCTGACCCTCGACGAACTGCGGATGCCGGACCGGATGCTGCGCGAGATCGACAAGGTCGTGATCGTCGCGTGCGGGACGGCGTTCCACGCCGGGATGATCGCCAAGTACGCGATCGAGCACTGGACGCGGATGCCGTGCGAGGTGGAGCTCGCGAGCGAGTTCCGGTACCGGGACCCGATCCTGGACCAGCGCACGCTCGTCGTCGCGATCAGCCAGTCCGGCGAGACGATGGACACCCTGATGGCGCTGCGGCACGCCCGTGAGCAGGGCTCCAAGGTGCTCGCCATCTGCAACACCAACGGCTCGACGATCCCGCGGGAGTCCGACGCCGTGCTGTACACGCACGCCGGGCCCGAGGTCGCCGTCGCCTCGACGAAGGCGTTCCTGACGCAGGTCGTCGCCTGCTACCTGGTCGCGCTGTACCTGGGGCAGGTACGCGGCACCAAGTGGGGCGACGAGATCACCGGGGTGATCCGTGAGCTGTCGGAGATCTCCACCCAGGTGGGGCAGGTCCTGGAGACGATGGAGCCGGTACGGGCGCTCGCACGCTCACTGAAGGACAAGAACACCGTGCTGTTCCTGGGCCGGCACGTCGGTTACCCGGTCGCCCTGGAGGGCGCGCTGAAGCTCAAGGAGCTGGCGTACATGCACGCCGAGGGCTTCGCAGCGGGCGAGCTCAAGCACGGGCCGATCGCGCTCATCGAGAAGGACCTGCCGGTGGTCGTGGTGGTGCCGTCGCCGCGCGGCCGGTCGGTGCTGCACGACAAGATCGTCTCCAACATCCAGGAGATCCGGGCCCGCGGCGCCCGCACCATCGTCATCGCCGAGGAGGGCGACGAGGCGGTCGTCCCGTACGCGGACCACATCATCCGCATCCCGCGCACGCCGGTGCTGCTGCAGCCGCTGGTGGCCACCGTGCCGCTGCAGGTCTTCGCGTGCGAGCTGGCCACCGCCCGCGGCAACGAGGTCGACCAGCCGCGGAACCTCGCCAAGTCGGTGACCGTCGAATGATCATCGGGGTCGGGATCGACGTCGCCGAGATCGAGCGCTTCGCCGCGTCCCTGGAGCGCACCCCGGGCCTGGCCGACCGGCTCTTCACCAAGAACGAGCGGCTGCTGCCCGGCGGCGAACCCCGTGGCATCGCCTCGCTCGCCGCCCGGTTCGCCGCCAAGGAAGCTCTCGCCAAGGCACTCGGCGCCCCGGCTGGGCTGGTCTGGCTGGACGCCGAGGTGACCACCGAGGACACCGGCCAGCCACGGCTCACGGTCACCGGCTCGGTCGCCCGGCGGGCGGCGGAGCTGGGGGTGCGGGGGTGGCACGTCTCGTTGAGCCATGACGCGGGGATCGCTTCCGCTGTGGTGATCGCGGAGGGTTGAACCGCCCGCCCGCGGGTGGGAAACGAGAGGACAACGGATGCGGCACGCACACACCGTCGACACCGTACGGGCGGCGGAGCGCGCTCTTATGGCGCGGTTGCCCGAAGGGGCGCTCATGCAGCGGGCGGCTGCCGGGCTGGCGGCTGCCTGTGCCGGGCTGCTCGGGCGGGTGTACGGCGCCCGTGTCGTCCTGCTCGTCGGCAGTGGTGACAACGGCGGCGACGCTCTCTACGCGGGGGCCAGGCTCGCCCGGCGCGGGGCCGCCGTCACCGCGGTGCTGCTCGCGCCGGACCGTACGCACGGCGGCGGGCTGGCGGACCTGCGGGCCGCGGGTGGCCGTACGGTGACCGCCGACGCGGCGCTGCCGCTGATCGGCCGCGCCGACCTCGTCCTGGACGGGATCGTCGGCATCGGCGGGAAGGGCGGTCTGCGGCCGGCGGCCGTGCCGCTCGCGCGGGCCGCGCGCGACTCCCGCGCCACGGTCGTCGCCGTGGACCTGCCGAGCGGTGTCGACGCCGACACCGGTGAGGTCACCGGCCCGGTCGTGCACGCCGACGTCACCGTCACCTTCGGCACCTACAAGCCGGGCCTGCTGATCGACCCGGCCGCCGGGTTCGTCGGTGCTCCGCGCCTGATCGACATCGGCCTCGGCCCCGATCTGCCGGCCCCGGCGCTCGAAGCCCTGCAGTTCGCGGAGGTCGCCGCGCTGCGGCCGGTGCCGGCCACCGAGAGCGACAAGTACCGGCGCGGGGTCGTCGGCGTGGTCGCCGGGTCCGACCGCTATCCGGGCGCGGCCGTCCTCGCCGTGGCGGGCGCGCTGCGCGGCGGCGCGGGCGCCGTGCGGTACGCCGGGCACGGAGGGGAGGCCGTGCTGGCGCGCTTCCCCGAGACGCTCGTCACGACCGGCCCGCCGTCCGAAGCGGGCCGCGTCCAGGCGTGGGTGGTCGGTCCCGGTCTCGGCGACGGCACGGAGGCGCGGCGGTCGGTCGACGACGTCCTCGCGTCCGGGGTGCCCGTCCTCGTCGACGCGGACGGGCTGCGGCTGATCACCCGTGAGCAGGTCAGGGCGCGCACCGCGGCCACCGTCCTCACCCCGCACGCGGGGGAGGCGGCGGCGCTGCTGGGGCGGTCCCGGGAGGAGGTCGAGGCGGCCCGGCTGGCGTCGGTGCGGGAGCTCGCCGAGCAGTACGGCGCCACGGTGCTCCTCAAGGGCTCGACGACGCTGGTGGCCGACCCCGACCGGGCCGTGCCGGTGCGGGTCAACCCGACCGGCACGTCGTGGCTCGCCACCGCCGGCAGCGGTGACGTCCTGTCCGGCCTCACCGGCTCCCTGCTGGCCGCCGGCCTCGCCCCCCGCGACGCCGCGTCCGTCGGCGCCCACCTCCACGGCCTGGCCGCCCGGCTGGCCTCCGGCTCCGCCGCCAGTGTCGGCGCGCCCGTCTCGGCCCAGGACATCGCGGCCACCCTTCCGGCCGCGTGGCGTCAGGTGACGGGCGGCTGAACCCCGTCCTGACGCCGGAGAACGGCCCGGTTGCGGGCCCGTTCCGCCGGTCGCGCGGGGCGGAGGCGCGGGGCGGAGCCACCGGCCTGAGAGACTGGGCTCGATGGACAACACTGCGATGCGTGCCTGGGCGGAGATCGATCTGACCGCGCTCCGGGCGAATGTGACGGCGCTGCGGGCCTGTGCCCCCGGCGCCGGGCTGATGGCCGTGGTCAAGGCGGACGCCTACGGGCACGGCATGGTGCCGTGTGCGCGGGCCGCGCTGGAGGCCGGGGCGGCCTGGCTCGGCACCGCCACGCCCGAGGAGGCGCTGGCGTTGCGCGCGGCCGGGATCGGCGGCCGGCTGCTGTGCTGGCTGTGGACGCCCGGCGGCCCGTGGCGCGCCGCGGTCGAGGCCGACATCGATGTGACGGTGAGCGCCCTGTGGGCGCTGCGCGAGGTGTGCGCGGCGGCCCGCGAGGCGGGCGGCACGGCCAGGGTGCAGCTGAAGGCGGACACCGGCCTGGGCCGCAACGGCTGCCAGCCGGCCGACTGGCCGGAGCTGACCGCCGCGGCGCGGGCGGCCGAGACCGACGGGCTGATCAAGGTCACCGGCATCTGGTCGCACTTCTCGTGCGCCGACGAGCCGGGCCATCCGTCGATCGCCGCCGAGCTGGCGGCGTTCCACACCGCCCTGGCGGGCGCGGCGGCCGCCGGCCTCGACCCCGAGGTGCGGCACATGGCGAACTCGCCGGGCACCCTGACCCTCCCGGAGTCGCACTTCGACCTGGTGCGCCCGGGCGTCGCGATGTACGGGATCTCGCCGGTGCCGCAGGTCGGTGGCCCCGCCGACTTCGGGCTGCGGCCGGTGATGACGCTGGCCGCGCGGCTGGCGTCGGTGAAGCGGGTGCCGGGCGGGCACGGGGTCAGCTACGGCCACCACTACATCACCCCGGGCGAGACGACCCTGGCGCTCGTCCCGCTGGGTTACGCGGACGGCGTCCCCCGGCACGCGTCGGGCTCGGGGCCCGCCCTGGTCGCCGGGAAGTGGCGGACGGTCGCCGGCCGGGTCGCGATGGACCAGTTCGTCGTCGACCTCGGGGGCGACGCGGCCCAACCGGGCGACGAGGCAGTACTGTTCGGGCCGGGTGACCGGGGCGAGCCGACCGCGGAGGACTGGGCGCTGGCCGCGGGCACCATCGCCTACGAGATCGTCACGCGGATCGGGACCCGGGTGCCGCGCGTCTATGTCGACAACGGGAGACGCGTACCAGGGGAGTAGCGGGAACACGATGACCATGGACAGCGGAGCGAAGTGGGAGCGGGCCGGCAAGAGCGCCGGCTTCGTCGGTGCGGCGATCGGCGTGGTGGCGGCGGGCGCCGCCGCTGGCGTCGCGCTGGAGCGGCTCACGGTCGGCCGGGGCATCCGCAGGAAGGCGCGGCTCGCGCTGGACGCGGCCGGGCCGTACGGAGCGCTGCGCGGCACACCGGGTTCGGTGGCCGCGGAGGACGGCACCGAGCTGTACTACGAGGTCGAGGACGTCGTGGAGCAGCCGGTGGCGGTGCCGCGGCGCGGCTGGACGGGCCTCTTCAAGCGGGGCGGCGGGGCCGAGCCGCAGCCGCTCACCGTCGTCTTCTGCCATGGCTACTGCCTCAACCAGGACGCCTGGCACTTCCAGCGCGCGGCCCTGCGCGGCAGCGTCCGGGCGGTCTACTGGGACCAGCGCAGCCACGGGCGCTCCGAGCGCGGCCGGGACCAGCTCGCGGGCGAGCCCGCCACGATCGACCAGCTCGGCCGCGACCTCAAGGCGGTGCTGGACGCCGCCGCGCCGAACGGCCCGCTGGTGCTCGTCGGGCACTCGATGGGCGGCATGACGATCATGGCGCTGGCCGACCAGTTCCCCGATCTGGTGACGGAACGGGTGGCCGGGGTCGCCTTCATCGGCACGTCAGCGGGGAAGCTGGCGGCGATGACGATGGGGCTGCCGGCCGCCGGGGCACGGGCGTTCCGGGCGCTGGCGCCCGGCGTGCTGCGGATCCTCGGCACGCAGGTGGATCTGGTGGAGCGCGGGCGGCGGGCCACCGCGGACCTCTTCGCGGGCATCGTGAAGCGGTACTCGTTCGCCTCGGACGTCGACGCGTCGGTGGGCCGGTTCGCCGAGCGGCTGATCGAGGGGACGCCGATCGACGTCGTCGCCGAGTTCTACCCGGCGTTCATCCAGCACGAGAAGGCGGACGCGCTGGCCGTCCTGGACGGCAAGCCCGCGCTCGTACTGGCCGGGGACAAGGACCTGCTCACCCCGAGCGACCACAGCGCCGACATCGCGGAGCGGCTGCCGGCCGCGGAACTGGTGATCGTCGAGAACGCCGGTCACCTGGTGATGCTGGAGTACCCGGAACTGGTGAACGCCCATCTGGCCGCTCTGCTGGCCCGCGCGGCGGACGCCGTCCAGGCCCCGCTGCCACAGACGGTCAGAGAACTGGGGCTCTCTCAAGAGGTGCGGCAGGCGGCACAGGAGGCATAGGGCCTGGCCGGCCGATCACGAGCGGCCCTTTCGCCGCCTGGCACGGCCCCTCGCGGCGTTGCCGAAACACCTGAATACAAACCGGTATGCAGGTGCTCCGGCGCCTTGCGAGGCACCGCACCAGACGACGCCTTGCCCGCCCATGATCGGCCGGCCAGGCCCTCGCCTCCGCCACGCCGCGTAGCATTCGCGGACATGGAACCGCTGCACGGTCAGCACACCGCTGACGACCCCGTATCCGTCCGTCTCACGGTCAGGACCCCCGACCGTATGCGGGAGTTGGGCCGGGCTCTCGCCGGTCTGCTGCTCCCCGGTGACCTGGTGCTGCTCAGTGGCGAACTGGGCGCGGGCAAGACGACGCTGACCCGCGGCCTGGGGGAGGGCCTCGGGGTGCGGGGGGCGGTGACCTCGCCGACCTTCGTGATCGCCCGGGTGCATCCGTCGCTGAGCGGCGGTCCCGCCCTGGTGCACGTGGACGCGTACCGGCTGGGCGGCGGGCTCGACGAGATGGAGGACCTGGACCTCGACGTCTCGCTGCCGGAATCGGTGGTGGTCGTCGAATGGGGCGAGGGCAAGGTCGAGGAGCTGTCCGAGGCCCGGCTGCAGGTCGTCATCTCCCGGACGCTCGGCACGGCCGGGCAGCACGACGCCGGCGCTGACGCGGATCCCGGCGCCGACGTCGACGCCGAAAGCGATGTCGACGACGTGCGCGAGGTGACCGTCACCGGTATCGGCCGACGCTGGGTCAACCAGGACCTTTCACCGCTCGGGGCCTAGCCCGGCGGGGAGGCGTTCCGACAGCGTGTCGGGAAGATGTTGCGCGCGGGTGGCCCGGCGTGGTCGCATGGGAGTGCAGATGTTGGTCGAGGCTGCCTACATTCCCTCAGGAGGCACGCATGCCGGCTCATGGCACTTCGGACGCGCCGAAGCCCGCCGCCGTCCCCGCGGTCCCGGCTGCCCCCGTGGTCCCCGGAGTTCCCACCGGTCCCGCGATCCCCGCACTGCCGTCGATGAGCGAGCTGCTGGCCGCGGGTGCGGCGGCGACGGCCGTGTCCACCCCGCCCGACGAGAACGACGGGGAACGCCGCGACGCGGCGTAACAGCCGGCCGCCCTTCACTCGAACGGTGGAATTCGCGTCCTTGATCGCTTGATCAGCGGACGACGACGATCTTGGTGTCGATCACCGCGAGCTTCCACAGCTCGTCACCGTCGGCGGGCGTCTCACGGATACCGCCGGTCTTCTTCTGCGGGTCCGGGCTGGGCATCGAGGCGTCCACCGCCGCGCTGAAGCCGATGACGGTGGCGCCGACGGTCGCGAACCGCACGACGTGCTCGATCGCGATCCCGTCACCGCCGGTGCCGCGCGCGGTGCGCGAGGTGACCTTGTAGCGGCCGGGGGCCGGATCGACGCTGCCCGGCGCGACGACGTAGGTGCGCACCACCTTGTTGGCGCCGTTCACCAGCCAGACCCGCTTGGCCGCCAGCCCGTAGACCACGCGCTTGCCGGTGCCGGTGTTCGCGGGCAGCGCCGGCACCTTGGTGACCGGCGGCACCTTGGCCGTGGGCGCGGTGGCGGCCGGGCTCGAGGGGCGGGCCGTCACGGGGTGGTCCGCCGCGGAACCGGAGGCCTGGACGGCCAGTACGGCGATGACGGCGAGCGCGGCAGCGGTGAGGCCTGTCACGAGGGTCCCCGACCCGATCCTTGGCACGGTTGGTTCGCTCCTCCGGAGGGGTTTGCGGGCTGTGGTCGACGTTAGCAGCCGGGGCCCGCCCGATGACCGCGCGAGCGGGCGCCGGGCGGCCGGGTGTTGTGCCCGGTGTGGCGGCCTGGGCCACCGCCCCCACCGCCACCGCGGCCGGCCCGGGGAATGGGGCGGGGCCGTAGGGTGTCACCGTGCTTCTGCTTGCTTTTGACACCGCTACGCCCGCTGTGACCGCCGCGCTCCACGACGGCGGGCGGGTGCTCGCCGAATCGACGGTCGTCGACGCCCGGCGGCACGGAGAACTCCTCATGCCGGCCGTCGACCGGGTGCTGGGCGAGGCCGGGGCGGCGATCGGCGATGTGACCGGCATCGTCGTCGGGACCGGCCCCGGGCCGTACACGGGGCTGCGGGTCGGCCTGGTGACCGCCGCCGCGTTCGGCGACGCGCTCGGGGTGCCGGTGCACGGCATCTGCACCCTGGACGGGATCGCGTACGCGGCCGGTCTGGCCGGCGTCGAGGGCCCCTTCGTGGTGGCCACCGACGCCCGCCGCAAAGAGGTCTACTGGGCCCGCTACGACAGCCCCCGCGAGCGGGTGACCGAGCCCGCCGTCGACCGTCCCGCCGATATCGCGCAGGCGGTCGCGGGGCTGCCCGCCGTCGGCGCCGGGGCCGCGCTGTACCCGGAGGTCTTCACGGACGTGCGGGCTCCTGAGCACCAGTCCGCCGGCGCGCTGGCCGCGCTCGGCGCCCTGCGGCTCGCGGAGGGCGCGGAGTTCGCGCCCCCGCTGCCGCTGTACCTGCGGCGGCCCGACGCGCAGGTGCCGGCCGGCTACAAGGCGGTCCTGCCCAAGTGACGGTGACACTGCGCGAGATGCGCTGGTGGGACCTGGACCGGGTGATGGAGCTGGAACTGGAGCTCTTCCCCGAGGACGCCTGGTCGCGCGGCATGTTCTGGTCCGAGCTGGCCGACGCGCGGCACCCGCTGGCCACCAGGCACTACATCGTGGCCGAGGACGTCGCTGAAGACGTCGCCGAGGACGCTGCCGCCGTCACCGGCGGTGGGGGCCGGCTGGTCGGCTACGCGGGACTCGCGGCGATCGCCGGGACCGGCGACGTGCAGACCATCGCCGCCGCCCGCGACCAGTGGGGCACCGGCCTGGGCGCCCGGCTGCTCGCCGACCTGATGCACCAGGCCACCGCCTTCGAGTGCCACGAGGTGCTGCTCGAGGTCCGGGTCGACAACCTCCGCGCCCAACGGCTCTACGAGCGCTTCGGCTTCGAGCCGATCGGCTTCCGCAAGGGTTACTACCAACCGGGCAACGTCGACGCCCTCGTGATGCGTATGACCGAACCCTCCTCCGTACAAGGAACCACTACTGATGGCTGACGAGCCGCTTGTCCTCGGCATCGAGACCTCCTGCGACGAGACCGGTGTCGGCATCGTCCGGGGGCACACCCTGCTCGCCGACGCGGTGGCGTCCAGCGTCGACGACCACGCGCGCTACGGCGGCGTGGTGCCCGAGATCGCCAGCCGGGCGCATCTGGAGGCGATGGTCCCCACGATCCAGCGCGCCCTGAAGGAGGCGGGGGTCGCCGCGAGCGACCTCGACGGCATCGCCGTCACCGCGGGCCCCGGGCTCGCGGGCGCGCTGCTGGTGGGCGTGAGCGCCGCCAAGGCGTACGCCTACGCGCTCGGCAAGCCGCTCTACGGCGTCAACCACCTCGCGTCGCACATCTGCGTGGACCAGCTGGAGCACGGCGCGCTGCCCGAGCCGACGATGGCGCTGCTGGTCTCCGGCGGGCACTCGTCGCTGCTGCTCGCCCCGGACATCACCAGTGATGTGCGGCCGCTGGGCTCGACGATCGACGACGCGGCGGGCGAGGCGTTCGACAAGGTCGCCCGGGTGCTGGGCCTCGGCTTCCCCGGCGGCCCGGCCGTCGACCGGCACGCCCGCGACGGCGACCCGAAGGCCATCAGGTTCCCGCGCGGCCTGACCGGCCCGCGCGACGCGCCGTACGACTTCTCGTTCTCCGGCCTGAAGACGGCCGTCGCGCGCTGGGTCGAGGCGCAGCGCCGGGACGGCTTGGACGTGCCGGTGGCGGATGTCGCCGCGTCCTTCCAGGAGGCCGTGGTGGACGTGCTGACCCGTAAGGCGAT
Organism: Streptomyces sp. SID13666; assembly: GCF_010548325.1. Taxonomy (NCBI): domain Bacteria; kingdom Bacillati; phylum Actinomycetota; class Actinomycetes; order Kitasatosporales; family Streptomycetaceae; genus Streptomyces; species Streptomyces sp. SID13666. Next base: position 84,264 of record NZ_JAAGLX010000025.1, read on the forward strand.
CCGGGCCTGCAAGGAGCACGGCGTGGACCACCTGATGATCGGCGGCGGGGTCGCGGCGAACTCACGGCTGCGGTCTCTGGCACTGGAGCGCTGCGAGGACGCGGGCATCGTGCTGCGGGTGCCGCGCCGGGCACTGTGCACGGACAACGGCGCCATGGTCGCGGCGCTCGGCGCGGAGATGGTGGCGCGCAACCGGCCGTCCTCGACCTGGGACCTGCCGGCCGACTCCTCGCTGCCCGTCACCGAGGTCTCCGTACCGGGCCACTCGCACCCGCACCCGGAGGAGCACACCCACTCGCACGACCATGTGCACGAGCTGAGCAAGGACAACCTGTACTGATGACCGTCGCCCTGATGTGGGAGGCGCGGGCCGCCGAGGGGCGCGGTGCCGAGCTGCTGGAATGGGTCCGCGCCCAGGAGCTGGCACCGGCCCCGCTGCGCCGCGAGCACTTCTCCGCACCCGGTGACCGGGTGCTCGTCATCACCTGGTGGGACGCGCCCTACGAGGCCGAGTTGCCCGAGCTGGCGGAACCCCCGGCCGCTTTTCTGCATCGTTCAGTACACAGATGGCGTTTTGAACGAACAGCATAGGGTTCACATATGCACATAAAAGCGGCGGGACTGATCGTTTCCGGTCTCCTGCTCGTCACCGGGTGCTCGACGGCTTCGTCCACGCCGAAGGCCGCGCCGGCGACTTCCGGGACCGGACCTTCCGCCGCCCCGTCGTCCGACGGGAGCACCGCCCCCGGCGACGGTGCGGACACCGCCGCCGCGTTCCGCAAATGGAAGATCAAGCCGATGGCACCGGCCCCGGCCCCGCCGAAGGTGAAGCCGGTGAAGACCGGTTCCGGTACGCCGCCGGTGGTCAGCGACATCCCCACCAAGGAGAAGATCGTCTTCGTCACCTTCGACGACGGCGCGGAGAAGGACCCGAAGTTCGTCACCATGATGGGCGAGCTGAAGATCCCCTTCACGATGTTCCTGACCGACGACATCATCCGGAGCGACTACGGCTACTTCAAGCCGCTCCAGAAGCTCGGCAACCCGATACAGAACCACACGCTGACGCACCCGAACCTGCGGACCGAGTCGGAGTCCGCCCAGCGTCACGAGATATGCACCCAGCAGACGAAGCTGAAGGCCGAGTACGGCACCACGCCCCGCCTCTTCCGGCCGCCCTACGGCAACCTGAACGAGGCCACCAAGACCGCCGCGAAGTCCTGCGGACTCCAGGCGCTCATCCTGTGGCGCGAGTCCATGCAGATCAAGGGCATGCAGTACCAGCGCGCCGACAAGAAACTGCACCCCGGCGACATCATCCTGGCCCATTTCCGCGGCCCGTCCGAGCTCAAGGGCACCTCCATGACGGAGATGACCGCCAACATGCTGCGCATGATCTCCGAGCAGGGCTTCACCGTGGCGCGCCTCGAGGACTACGTCTGAGCCGTCAGCCCTTGCTCTCCGGCTCGGGCCGGTAGGCGCGGCTCGCGTACCGCCGCAGCGCCGTGGACAGCTCCCGCGCCTCGGCGGGGTCCAGCCGCAGGGTGAGCCCCGCGCTGCGCCGCGCCGCCGCGACGGTGACGCCCGCGGCCCCGGAATCCACACCGAACTCCTTGGGCGGGACGGCCCGCAGGCTGCCGGCCGGAACGGTCGCCCGCAGCAGGAAGCCGGCGCGCCGGCCCACCGTGGCCCGGGTGCGGACGAGCGCGACCTCCTGCACCTCGGTCCACGGCCGGGACCATTCGGCCCTGCCGTGCCGCAGTCGCAGCCCGGCCGCGTCCAGGCCGACCGAGACGGCGGCCGTGCGCCGAGCCCTGACCAGGGCGCGCAGCGCCCACGTCAGGACCGTGGTGAGCAGCGCGACCACGATGAGGCTCATCATGGTCACCTGGTTGCCGATCAACCCCACCTCGGCCACCGAGGACAGGACCAGCGCGATCGTGAAGATCCCCGCGTTGCCGGCCAGGCCCGGTCCGCCGGACACCGGTGCCTGCTGCGTGAGTTCATACCTGCTCGGAGCCGGCGTCTTGGCCCGGGTGCGGACCGGCCCGGCTTTGCGCTCGGCGACCTGCGGCGCGGTGGCGGTCGGCGCGGCGGTGGCTGGGGCGACCGAGGGTACGACGACGGGCGCGACGACGGCGGGTGGGGTGGCGGGTGGGGTGGCGGCCGGTGCCACGACGGTCGGCCGGTGTGCTGGCGGGGCTTCGCGGGCGGCGGTCAGCGTGTCGATCAGGGAATCCGTTCCCGGGCGCTCCCGGGGGTCCTTGGCGAGGCAGGCGGCGACCACCGGCCGCAGGGCGTCCGGCACCCCGCTGAGATCCGGCTCGTCGTGCACCACCCGGTACAGCAGCGCCGGAACCGTCCCCGTCCCGAAGGGCGCCCGGCCGGTGGCCGCGAACACCAGGACCGAGCCGAGCGAGAAGACATCGCTCTCCGCGCCCACCCGGCCGCCGGTGGCCTGCTCGGGGGACATGAACCCCGGCGTGCCGATCACCGCGCCCGTCCCGGTGAGCATCGTGGCGCCCTCCAGCGCCTTGGAGATCCCGAAGTCGATGACCCGCGGTCCGTCGTCGACCATCAGCACGTTGCCCGGCTTGAGGTCGCGGTGCACCAGGCCGGCCGCGTGCACCGAGGCCAGCGCCTCCGTCAGCCCCGCGCCCAGCGCCCGGAGTTCGGCCTCCGGCAGCGGTCCGTCCCGCTGCACCAGGACGCCGAGGTCGGGCGCCTCCAGATATTGGCTGGCCACCCAGGGCCGTTCCGCCTCCGGATCGGCGTCCACGACCGACGCCGTCCAGAAGCCGGACACCGCGCGTGCCGCGTCCACCTCCCGGCGGAACCGGCTGCGGAAGCCGGGATCCGCGGCGATCTCGGCCCGGACGAGCTTGACGGCGACCGCCCGGCCGCTGCGCGACCGGCCGAGATACACCTCGCCCATGCCCCCCGCGCCGAGCCGCTTCTGCAGCTCGTACGGTCCGACCCTGCGCGGGTCGCCCGGCCTCAGTTCATCCATCCCGGCCCCCCGGTTCATCAGCAGTCGGCTGCAGGCTACCGGCGCGGATGATGCCGCGTCAGGCGATGCCCGGTGCCGCCCGACACCGGCCGGCCTACGGCTCGTTCACCGGCCGGCCCAGCAGCATCGACGGTGCGCCCGCCACGCGGGTGAGGAAGACCGTGACGGAGTGCGGGCCCTCCAGCTTCAGCTTCTTGCGCAGGTCCTCCGGCTCGATGGCGGAGCCGCGCTTCTTGATGACGGCGACGCCCACACCGCGCTGCCGCAGCAGCGCCTTCAGCTTCTTCAGGCCGAACGGCAGCACGTCGGTGATCTCGTACGCCGTCGCGAACGGTGTCGGGCGCAGTTCGTCGGCGGTGATGTACGCGATCGTCTCGTCGATCAGCCGGCCGCCGACCTGTTCCGCGACCTCGGCGACCAGGTGCGCGCGGATCACCGCGCCGTCCGGCTCGTGGAGGTACCGGCCGACCGGGCCGGCCGGCGGGTCGGGGAGCGGGGCGCCGGTCCACAGGGTGCCCGCGGACGGCAGCAGGGTCGCGCTCACCGAGCCGGGGTCCTTCCCGAACCACAGCACGGCCTCCTTCACATCACCGCGGTAGGAGATCCACTCCGCCCCGGCGTCGTCGGGGACGGCCTCGTGCGGGATGCCCGGCGCGACCTTCAGGGCCGCCACCGGCACCTCGCGGGCCGCCCCGATCGCCCAGGACAGCGACGGCGAGTACGACTCAGGGTCGAAGATCCGCCCACCCGTCGCCCGGCCACCACCCCTCACCGACTCGCTGCGCGAGACCCCTCCTGATCTGCCTCCCCTCCGGGCAGGATCCACGAAGACGGCGTCGTAGCCGCTGGTGGCGATCTCGGTCACATCGGCGCAGCGCACCTCGATGAGGTCGGCGAGGCCCAGCGACTCCGCGTTGGCCCGTGTGACCGCGCAGGTCAGCGGGTCCCGGTCGACCGCCAGCACCGCCACGCCGGCCCGGGCGAGCGCGATGGCGTCCCCGCCGATCCCGCAGCACAGATCGGCCAGCCGCCGTACGCCCAGCGCTGTGAAGCACTCCGCCCGGTACTCCGCCACCTCGGTGCGGGTGGCCTGTTCCACTCCGTCGGGGGTGAAGTACATCCGGTACGCGTCCGCCCCGAACTTCGCCTCCGCGCGCTGCCGCAGCCGGGCCTGGCCGAGCGCCGCCGACACCAGTTCCGCGGGGTGTTCACGCCGCAGCCGGGTCGCCTCCGCCAGTTCGCGGGCGGGGTCGTAGTCGCGCAGCGACCCCAGCAGGGCCTGCCCGGCGGGGGTCAGCAGGTAGGAGAACGCGTCAAGATCCACGCTTCGATTGTCCTCCAGTCCGGAGGCGTCCGGCACCGTTCCGGCGGCGCTCCGTTGGCACTCCGCTTGACCGAGTGCTAAAGCCGTCCTAGTCTCGGTGCTGGCACTCAGCACTGCCGAGTGCCAGCACAACAGCGACGGGCAGGTCCGGCACCCGCGACGACGGGCCTACCAGGTCGCCACCCAGACAGACACTCCCGTTAGCCCTTTGAAGGGGGAGGTCGGAACGTGACGACCGCCAGCAGCAAGGTTGCCATCAAGCCGCTCGAGGACCGCATCGTGGTCCAGGCGCTCGAGGCTGAGCAGACCACGGCCTCCGGCCTGGTCATCCCGGACACCGCCAAGGAGAAGCCCCAGGAGGGCGTCGTCCTGGCCGTGGGCCCGGGCCGCTTCGAGGACGGTAACCGTCTTCCGCTCGACGTTTCCGTCGGCGACGTCGTGCTGTACAGCAAGTACGGCGGCACCGAGGTGAAGTACAACGGCGAGGAGTACCTCGTCCTCTCGGCCCGCGACGTTCTCGCGGTCATCGAGAAGTAGGTCTGCTTCACCACTAGCAGCAGCCGTGACCTTCCCCGGGTATCCGTGTCTACTGACCCGGCGCCCGGGGTTTGGTCTTTGACGAGGAAAAGACGAGGTAGGACGCAGTGCCGAAGATCCTTAAGTTTGACGAGGACGCCCGTCGCGCCCTTGAGCGTGGCGTCAACAAGCTTGCCGACACCGTGAAGGTGACGATCGGTCCCAAGGGCCGCAACGTCGTCATCGACAAGAAGTTCGGCGCGCCGACCATCACCAACGACGGTGTCACCATCGCCCGTGAGGTCGAGCTCGACGACCCGTACGAGAACCTTGGCGCCCAGCTCGTGAAGGAGGTGGCGACCAAGACCAACGACATCGCGGGTGACGGCACCACCACCGCCACCGTGCTGGCCCAGGCACTGGTCCGCGAGGGCCTGCGCAACGTCGCCGCCGGCGCTTCCCCCGCCTCCCTGAAGAAGGGCATCGACGCCGCGGTCAAGGCTGTCTCCGAGGAGCTGCTGAAGACCGCCCGCGCGATCGAGGGCAAGGAAGACATCGCGGCCGTCGCCGGGCTGTCCGCCCAGGACAAGCAGGTCGGCGAGCTCATCGCCGAGGCGATGGACAAGGTCGGCAAGGACGGTGTCATCACCGTCGAGGAGTCCAACACCTTCGGCCTGGAGCTGGACTTCACCGAGGGCATGGCCTTCGACAAGGGCTACCTGTCGCCCTACTTCGTCAGCGACCAGGAGCGTATGGAGGCCGTCCTCGACGACCCGTACATCCTGATCCACCAGGGCAAGATCTCCTCGATCCAGGACCTGCTGCCGCTGCTGGAGAAGGTCATCCAGGCCGGCGCGTCCAAGCCCCTGCTGATCATCGCCGAGGACGTCGAGGGCGAGGCGCTCTCCACCCTCGTCGTCAACAAGATCCGCGGCACCTTCAACGCCGTCGCGGTGAAGGCCCCGGGCTTCGGTGACCGCCGCAAGGCCATGCTCGGCGACATCGCCACCCTCACCGGTGCGACCGTCATCGCCGAAGAGGTCGGCCTCAAGCTCGACCAGGCCGGTCTCGACCTGCTGGGCACCGCCCGCCGCGTGACCATCTCCAAGGACGACACCACCATCGTCGATGGTGCCGGTGACAAGGCCGAGATCGACGGCCGTGTCGGCCAGATCAAGGCCGAGATCGCCGCCACCGACTCCGACTGGGACCGCGAGAAGCTCCAGGAGCGCCTCGCGAAGCTCGCCGGCGGCGTCTGCGTCATCAAGGTCGGCGCGGCCACCGAGGTGGAGCTCAAGGAGAAGAAGCACCGTCTCGAGGACGCCATCTCTGCGACCCGCGCCGCGGTCGAGGAGGGCATCGTCTCCGGCGGTGGCTCCGCTCTCGTCCACGCCGTCAAGGTCCTCGAGGGCAACCTCGGCCTGTCCGGCGACGAGGCCACGGGTGTCGCGGTCGTCCGCCGCGCCGCCGTCGAGCCGCTTCGCTGGATCGCGGAGAACGCGGGCCTCGAGGGCTACGTCATCACCGCCAAGGTCGCGGAGCTGGAGGCCGGTCACGGCTTCAACGCCGCCACCAACGAGTACGGCGACCTCGTGAAGGCCGGCGTCATCGACCCGGTCAAGGTCACCCGCTCCGCGCTGGAGAACGCCGCTTCCATCGCGGCCCTGCTGCTCACGACCGAGACCCTGGTCGTCGAGAAGCCGGCCGAGGACGAGGGCGACGCCGGCCACGGCGGCCACGGCCACTCGCACTGACGTCGTAGCCGCGCTCTGTCGCACGAAGGCCCCTGCTCCCGCCGCCCGGCGGGAGCAGGGGCCTTTCGCCGTACCGGGCGCTAGTGAGGCATCTCGATCACGCCGAGCTTGGTCAGCAGGCCGAGCATGTCGTGGTTCCACCAGGCTTCCACGATCATCCCGTCCTGGAACCGGAAGACCGTCTGGCCGGTCATCCGGGCCTGCCGGTCGGTGGCCGGCATGCCGCGGAACTCCGCGACGTGCGTGGCGGTCCAGGTCCACCGGTTCGCCACGCAGTCCCCTTCGGCGAGCTGGTCGTCGATCGTGAACCGGAAGTCGAATCCCGCCCGGTATCCGGCGACTTCCTCGCGCAGGGCGGCGGTTCCCATGGTGGGCGTCTCGTTGTTGGGGTCGTGATCGCGGTAGTCGGCCGCGAAGATCTCCTCGATGGCGTCCAGATTGCCGTCATTGGCGATCTCTTCGAAGAACCGGCGGCAGGCCGCCTTGTTGAGCTGCTCGTCCCGGACCACGTCCAGGTCCGTGAACGTGGGCATCCCGTCGCAGAGCGCCACCATCTCCTGGAAGATCCGCTCCGTCTCCGGGAGCTGGGAATTCTTCATCGCCTCTTCGTACGACGGGAATTCCACGATCTCGACGTAGTGGGACGCGTCGGCGCGGTCCTTGCCGATGACGCTGTGGCTCGCGGTCCGCTTGCCCTTGGTCTGTTCGACCCAGCGGTCCATGAGCTGGTTCATGTCGTCGAACTGGTCGGTCTTGAAGTCGATGATCTGTGTGAACTGCATGGCGTACCTCCCGAGCCGGGTGGGATACGTCCATTTTAGTGAGAAATGCGCCTTCCGCAGATACCGCCGGGCAACGGCTACTGCGGCCCGTACTTGCGGCCCGTCCTGGAGGTGACCCCGCCGAGCAGGCCGCGCGGCGCCAGCTTCACCAGGCCCATCAGCGTCTTGTACCTCGGGTCCGGCACGGACAGCGTCTTCCCGCGGGCCAGGTCCTTGAGCGCCGTCGCGACCAGCTTGTCCGCGTCCAGCCACATCCAGCCCGGAATGTTGTCCGTCCCCATCCCGGCACGCTCATGGAATTCGGTCCGCACGAAGCCGGGGCAGAGCGCCATCAGCCGTACGCCGGTCCCCGCCAGATCCTTCGACGCGCCCTGCGTGAACTGCACGACCCACGCCTTGCTCGCCCCGTACGTCCCGCGGGGCACGAAGGCGGCGACCGACGCGACGTTCACCACGCCGCCACGTCCCCGCTCCCGCATGCCGTCCGCCGCCGCGCTCGTCAGCCGCAGCACCGCCTCGCAGTGCACCTTGAGCATGGTCAGCTCATCGGCCATCGAGACCTCGAGATAGCGCCCCTTGTTGCCGAACCCGGCGTTGTTGATGAGCAGATCCACCGCATCGGACCGGTCCGCGAGCCGTGACTCGACGGCCGCGATCCCGTCGTCCCGCGACAGGTCGGCGGAGAGCACCTCCGCCTCGATGCCGTGCCGATCGTGCAGTTCGGCCGCCTGCTTCCGCAGCCGCTCGGCGTCCCGGGCCACCAGCACCAGGTTGTGCCCATCGGCCGCCAGCCGGCGCGCGAAGGCGGCGCCGATCCCTGCCGTCGAGCCGGTGATCAGTGAAGTCGTCATGCCATGAAGTTAGCCGAGCCGCTTGCGGATCGATTCCGCGTACGACCTGTTGATCAGGTCGATCGCCACCAGCGTCCGCGGCAGCAGCTCCGACTCCGTCGTCATCGCCCGGAACAGGAACTCGACGGTCACCTCGTGATCGGGTCGCGACAGCACGGTGATCCCGTCACCCGCCCGCACCGAACCCGGCTCGACGACCCGCAGAAAGGCACCGGGCCTGCGGTCCTGGGTGAAGCGCTTGACCCACCCCTTCTCGTCCAACCACCCGGCGAAGGTGCGGCACGGTATCCGCGGCGAGGTCACCTCCAGCACCACCTCACCGACGCGCCAGCGCTCCCCGATCACCGCGGAGTTGACCTCGACCCCGGCCGTCGTGAAGTTCTCCCCGAACACCCCGCTGGGCAGCTCCCGCCCGAGCACCCGCTCCCACCGGTCCAGGTCCTCCCGCGCGAACGCGTACACGGCCTGGTCGTCCCCGCCGTGGAACCGCCGGTCGATGATGTCGTCCCCCGCCAGCCCGCTGCCCGCCACTCCCTGCGGCCCGGGGTCGGCCACCGCCACCGGGCCGTCGACGGGCCGTTTGTCGATCCCGGTCGTCCCACGATCCGAGTAGCCGACGGCCATCAGGCGGCCGATATTGAGTGACAGGAGTCGCGACATGCAAAGCACCTTACGTTCGCGGCCCCCGTCCGGCGACCCTCCTGCGGATCCGCTCGAGATCCCCGGCGGGCAGCGCGTCCGCGACGACCAGCCGCGGCAGCAGCTCCGGCTCTCCGGTCAGCGCCCGGAACGCCAGCGCGACCGTCACCTCGTGCTCCGGCCGCCCGACGACCTCCACCGCGTCTCCCGCGCAGATCTCGCCCGCCGTGACCACCCGCAGATACGCCCCGGGCACCGCGGCCGCGGTGAACCGCTTGAGCCATCCCGGCCGGTCCAGCCAGCCCTCGAACGTCACACACGGAATCCGCGGACACGACACCTCCAGCACCACCCCGGCCCCCACCCGCCACCGCTCCCCGATGAGCGCGCCGTTCACATCCACCCCGGATGTCGTGAGGTTCTCCCCGAACACCCCATGGGGAAGCTTCCGCCCGAGCTCGCCCTCCCACCCGTCGAGGTCCTCCCGTGCGTAGGCGTACACGGCCTGATCGTTCCCACCGTGATGCTTCACGTCATGGACGCGGTCCCCGGCGAGCCCCACGGCCCCGGTGCCTTTCGCCCCGGGCGCCGCCACGGCCACCGGGCCGGTCACGGGACGCTTGTCGATGCCGGTCGCGGCGATTCCCTTCCAGGGATTGGCCTGCGGCCGGCCCACATTGACAGATAGCAGCAGCATGCTTCGACGATAGGCGTCGGGGGCGCGGGTACGTCAGCCCTCGCCCCGCCGTTGCGCCACACGCCTGCCGGCGGGGCGCGGGTACGTCGGCGCCTGTCCCGCCGTTGCGTCTGCGGCGGGCTTTCCCCACCCACCCGCCCCTTGCTCGTATGGGCGGATGCGCGTCGGCACCCGTCCGCAGACTCGGCGCGCAGGCGCAAGGGACCCGAGGGCGGTGTTCCCGCCCACGACCCGCACGGACGGGCTGTGACGTGGGGCCCCCGACTCCGTCAACCCGCCCGCAGAACCCCCAACACCCGCTCCACATCCGCAGACCCGTTGTACAGATGAAACGCGAACCGCAGATTCCCCGCCCGCGCCGCCAACTCCACCCCCGCCTCCTCCAACCGCCCCGCCACCCCAACCGGCAACCCCGGAACCGACACGATCGCCGACCCACCCTCCCCGATCGCCGGGAACCCCAATTCCGCCATCCCGTCCCGGAACGCCGTAGCCAGCGACACGTCATGCGCGTGGATCGCCTCCACCCCCGCCTCCTCGATCAGCGCCAGCGACTCCGCCACCGCCACGAACCCCAGATACGCCGGCGACGCGTCGAACTGCCGCGCCGTCGTCGCCAGTCGGGCGATCGGGCCGTAGCACTCCGCCCAGGGGTCGTCCCCCGCGTACCAGCCGGCGAACGCGGGGGAGAGGCCGTCCTCGGTGCCGGGGCGGACGGTGAGGAAGGAGACGCCGTGCGCGCCGAGGAGCCACTTGAAGGAGCCGCAGACGAGGTAGTCGTAGTCGTCGGCGCGCAGGGGGAGCCAGCCGGCCGCCTGGGTGGCGTCGACGAGGGTGCGGGCGCCGTGCGCGGCGGCCGCGGCGCGGATCGCCGGGAGGTCGGCGACGCGGCCGTCGGCCGACTGGACGGCGCTGACGGCGACGAGCGCCGTCCCCGGCCGCACCTCGGCCGCCAGGCCGGCCAGCGGGACGGAGCGCAGGGCCAGGTCACCGCGGCCGGCGAACGGGTTCACCAGGGAGCTGAAGTCGCCGTCGGCGACGAGCACTTCGGAGCCCGCCGGCAGCGCCGCGGCGATCTTGCCGACGCTCGTGGAGACGGTCGAGCCGATGGCGACCCGGTCGACGGAGGTGGACAGCAGCCGGGCGAACGACGCGCGGGCGGCGCCGACGGCGGCCTCGTACCGGTCGAGGGGCGGCCGCCCGGCGGCCCAGTCGTCGATGGCGGTACGCAGGGCTTCGGCCGTCCGGGTGGGCGGCAGCCCCATGGTGGCGGTGTTCAGGTAGGTGATGCCCGGCGCGATCGAGGAGAACGCGCCGCCGGCCGGCCCGGAGTTCGGTAGGGAGTCCATGCCTCCTGAGCCTGCCGCGCCCCGCTCTCAAAGTCCACGACCAATAACTTCGAAGTATCCCCAAGCATCGCTTATGGTTGAAGCATGATCGAGGCACGTCATCTCAGGGTGCTCCGCGCCGTGGCCAGGACCGGTTCGTTCTCCGCCGCCGCCCGGGAGCTGGGCTGTACCCAGCCCGCAGTCAGTCAGCAGATGAAGGCCCTGGAGCTGTCCGCCGGGACCACCCTGCTGATCAGGACCGGCCGGGAGATGCGGCTGACGGAGGCCGGCGAGGCGCTGGTCCGGCACGCGGCCGGGATCCTGGCGGGCCTGACGGCCGCCGAGGAGGAGGTCGCGGCCATCGCGGGGCTGCGCGCCGGACGGGTGCGGCTGTCGTCGTTCCCGTCGGGCAGCTCGACGCTGGTGCCCACCGCGGTCGCGGGGATGCGCGCCGCGCACCCCGGCACGAAGATCTCGCTGGTGGAGGCGGAGCCGCCGAAGTCGGTGGAGATGCTCCGTGCGGGGGACTGCGACATCACGCTGGCGTTCCGCTACGTGGATCTGCCGACCCCGGCGGAGGAGCAGTGGGACGACCTGGTCGTCCGGCCGCTGCTGACCGACCGGCTGGTCGGCCTGGTGCCCGCCGGGCACCGGCTCGCGGCCGGGGACCGGCCGGTGCGCATCGAGGAGCTGGCGGAGGAGGAGTGGATCGCGGGCTGCCCGCGCTGCCGCCGCCATCTGGTGGAGGTGTGCGAGCGCGCGGGCTTCACCCCGCGCATCGACTTCGCGACGGACGACTATCCGGCGGTGGTGGGCCTGGTCGCGGCCGGGCTCGGGGTGGCGGTGCTGCCGGAGCTGGCGCTGGAGGCGGTGCGCCCCAAGGGCGTCGCGGTGCTGGAGGTGCTTCCGGCCGTGCAGCGTGAGGTGGTGGCCCTCACGCTGCCCGACCTGGCCCATGTGCCGGCCGTGGACATGATGCTCGGCCGGCTCGCGCGGGCGGGCCTGCGGTAGGTCAGGGCGTCACACCCGCCCGGGCCTGGCAGGCACGGCTGTGCCCGTAGCCGCGCGGAGAACTGCGGAAGCCGCGCGGACGAGTGCGGAAGCCGGCCACAGGCGACGAAGCCGCGCGCCGGAGGCGCCGACGTCGCGCACGGGACGTGCCGAACCCGCGCGGGACGCGCATACGCGCCGAAGAAACGATTCTTCAGTTCGTCGGCTGCATGGTGAGCAGCCGGTGCCGCGAGCGGCCCATCATCTCTTCGCGCTCATCCTCCGTCAGCCCGCCCCACACTCCGTAGGGCTCCCGTACGGCCAGCGCGTGCGTCGCGCACTCCGCGCGTACCGGGCACCGCATGCAGACCTCCTTGGCGGAGGCCTCGCGGGCGCTTCGGGCGGCGCCGCGCTCGCCTTCTGGGTGGAAGAACAGGGAGCTGTCGACGCCGCGGCAAGCCGCGACGAGCTGCCAGTCCCATAGATCGGCGTTCGGGCCCGGAAGGCGGGAGAAGTCTGCCATTGCTCATCCCCTCGAAGGGTGTGTTGAGGAGCCAGGGTCCTGTCCGGTCGCTGCCCGGACCGTCCGAGTCCGGTCGCTGCCGGCTGGACACGCTCCAGGTGCTCTCGACCGTACATCTACTGTCTAAGTAGATGTAAATATGACTCATCACAAATTTAGCCGCGAACACCGTGCAATGCGCCAAAGAGCATCCGAATAGTGCAAACTCCGACATAAGACCCGTTCGGCGGGATGCATGTCCGGCAAGTGGGCGCGCGAAGTGCTTCCGGGCCCGATCCCAGTGCGCCCTCTGGACCTGCGATGCGGCTGATCCGTATTCGTTCCCTCACGTAGAGTGCTGGCTACGGCAGCCAAACTCCGTAACTCTTTCGAGTGAGGGTCGTTGAGAGTGCGGAAGTGGTTGGCGGACGAACGATTCGGGCAGGTGCCCGACGCCGTCAGCCCCAACGGTGAAGTTTCGTACAGCCTGGAGGCTCAACGTGACGCGGTTCAGCTGCGGAGGGCGGGCATGACTTCCGTCCTCGTCTGTGACGACTCCCCGCTCGCCCGAGAGGCCCTGCGCCGCGCGGTCGCGACCGTGCCCGGCGTCGAGCGTGTAACGACCGCGGCCAACGGCGAGGAAGTCCTCCGCCGCTGGGGCGCCGACCGCTCGGACCTCATTCTCATGGATGTCCGGATGCCCGGCCTCGGCGGTGTCGAGACCGTGCGCCGGCTGCTCTCGGCGGACCCGGGCGCCCGCATCATCATGCTCACCGTCGCCGAGGACCTGGACGGCGTGGCGCTCGCCGTCGCGGCCGGTGCCCGGGGGTACCTGCACAAGGACGCCTCGCGCGCCGAACTGCGGGCCACCGTCACCCAGGCGCTCGCCGACCCGACCTGGCGGCTGGCCCCGCGCCGGCTGCGCTCCGCCGAGATGGGCGCCGCGCCGACCCTGACCGCGCGCGAGATCCAGGTGCTCGAGGGCATGAGCCATGGACGGTCCAACGCCGAGATCGGCCGCGAGCTGTTCCTCTCCGAGGACACCGTCAAGACGCACGCCCGGCGGCTGTTCAAGAAACTCGGTGCGTCGGACCGGGCCCACGCCGTGGCGCTCGGGTTCCGCTGGGGCCTGGTCCGCTAGGCCGTGTCTGACAAATCCCGCCTGGCCCGGGACGCCTGGTACGCACGCTCGCTGCGTTGTCGGGCTCATCCACGTACCCCGGTACGAGGACGACCCTCCGCCTTGCGATCGCACGCACCAGACGCCCCGGGCCCCGCCCTTCGGGCGGACGCCGCTATTTGTCAGACCCGGCCTAGGAACCAGGACCATGCGCGGTGGGCTTACGGGTGGAGCCGCCCCGCTCGTACCGGTTTCCCGAGCGAGGACGCATGCTTGACGTATGGACTTCCTCGGGGATCGGCGGGCGGGGCAGCGGGGGGACGCCGTGAAGGCGGCCGACGCCCCCGCGCATAACGCTTCGGTGCACAAGGACTCACGCGATGCGGCAGAACGTCCTGCGGCCATGCACCATGGACCGATGCGAGACGAGGCCAACGGCGACAACGCAGCCTTCGGCGCCCTCGTCCGCCGTGCGGTCGATGGTGACGAGCAGGCGACCCATGACCTGCTGGCCCTGGTGCACCCGCTGGCCGAGCGGTATTGCCGCGGCCGTTTGTCCCGGTTGCCCGGTGATGCTCGTCACTTCGTGGACGACCTCGCCCAGGAGGTCTGCCTCGCTGTGCTGTGCGCGCTGCCGCGCTATCGCGACCAGGGGCGGCCGTTCGAGGCATTCGTCTTCGCCATCGCCGCCCACAAGGTCGCGGATCTGCAGCGGGCCGCCATGCGCGGCCCGGGCAGCACCGCCGTGCCCTCCGACGAGATGCCGGAGAAGCCGGACGACTCGCTCGGCCCCGAGGAGCGCGCACTGCTCAGCAGCGACGCGGCCTGGGCCAAGAAGCTGCTCGCCAACCTTCCCGAGCACCAGCGGGAACTGGTGCTGCTGCGGGTCGCGGTCGGCCTCAGCGCCGAGGAGACCGGGCAGGTGCTGGGGATGTCGCCCGGAGCCGTCCGGGTCGCCCAGCACCGTGCCCTCAGCAGGCTGCGCGCCATCGCGGAGGAGTCCGCGGAGGCGTCGACCGGCGGCGATCCCCGAGGTCTCAGCGCGTAGGACCTGTCCCAGCGCCGGTGGTGCTCCCCGGGGTCCCGGCTTCGGCGCCGGGAATGCCCGCGGAGTCCACTAGCATTGAACAACTCGCCGGGCAAGACCATTGGGAAGGTGTCATGACTCTGAACGCCGCAGGGGTACCCGAGAAATTCGCGATGCTCGGCCTCACGTACGACGACGTGCTGCTCCTGCCGGGCGCCTCCGAGGTGCTCCCGAACCAGGTCGACACCGCCTCCCGGATCTCCCGCAACGTCCGGGTCAACATCCCGCTGCTGTCCGCCGCCATGGACAAGGTCACCGAGGCGCGGATGGCCATCGCCATGGCGCGGCAGGGCGGCGTGGGCGTGCTGCACCGCAACCTGTCCATCGAGGACCAGGTCAACCAGGTCGACCTCGTGAAGCGCTCCGAGTCCGGCATGGTCACCGACCCGATCACCGTGCACCCGGACGCGACGCTCGCCGAGGCGGACGCGCTCTGTGCCAAGTTCCGCATCAGCGGTGTCCCGGTCACCGACGCCGCGGGCAAGCTGCTCGGCATCGTCACCAACCGCGACATGGCCTTCGAGAGCGACCGCTCGCGCCAGGTGCGCGAGGTCATGACGCCGATGCCGCTGGTCACCGGCAAGGTCGGCATCTCCGGCGTGGACGCGATCGGCCTGCTGCGCCGCCACAAGATCGAGAAGCTTCCGCTGGTCGACGACGAGGGCCGGCTCAAGGGCCTGATCACCGTCAAGGACTTCGTCAAGGCCGAGAAGTACCCGCTCGCCGCCAAGGACGCCGAGGGCCGGCTGCTGGTCGGCGCGGCCGTCGGCGCCAGCCCGGAGGCGCTGGAGCGCGCCCAGGGCCTGGTCGCGGCCGGTGTGGACTTCCTGATCGTGGACACCTCGCACGGGCACAACAGCAATGCGCTGAGCTGGATCTCCAAGATCAAGTCGAGCGTCTCGGTGGATGTCATCGGCGGCAACATCGCCACCCGTGACGGTGCCCAGGCCCTGATCGACGCGGGCGCCGACGGCGTCAAGGTCGGCGTCGGCCCCGGCTCCATCTGCACCACCCGCGTGGTCGCCGGCATCGGCGTCCCGCAGGTCACCGCGATCTACGAGGCGGCGGTGGCCTGCCAGGCCGCGGGCGTCCCGGTCATCGGCGACGGCGGCCTGCAGTACTCCGGCGACATCGGCAAGGCCCTCGCGGCCGGCGCCGACACCGTGATGCTCGGCAGCCTGCTGGCCGGCTGTGAGGAGAGCCCCGGCGAGCTGCTCTTCATCAACGGCAAGCAGTTCAAGTCGTACCGCGGCATGGGTTCGCTCGGCGCGATGCAGTCCCGCGGCCAGGGCATGTCCTACTCCAAGGACCGCTACTTCCAGGCCGAGGTCTCCTCGGACGACAAGCTGGTCCCCGAGGGCATCGAGGGCCAGGTCCCGTACCGCGGCCCGCTCTCCGCGGTGCTGCACCAGCTGGTCGGCGGTCTGCGCCAGACCATGGGCTACGTGGGCGCCGCCAGCATCGACGAGATGGCGACCAAGGGGCGCTTCGTGCGGATCACCTCCGCCGGCCTCAAGGAGTCCCACCCGCACGACATCCAGATGACCGTCGAGGCGCCGAACTATCACGGGCGCTGACCTGCGCTGACCTGCGGGAGAACGTCAGCGGAAGCCCGCAGACCGATGGTCTGCGGGCTTCCGCTTGCCCGCTCGGGGATACTGGGCGGGTAGACCAGCGAAGAAGGGCCAACAGTGACTGAGATCGAGATCGGGCGGGGCAAGCGCGGCCGCAGGGCGTACGCATTCGACGACATCGCCGTCGTCCCCAGCCGCCGCACCCGGGACCCGAAGGAGGTCTCGATCGCCTGGCAGATCGACGCCTACCGCTTCGAGCTCCCCTTCCTCGCCGCCCCGATGGACTCCGTGGTCTCGCCCGAGACCGCGATCCGCATCGGAAACCTGGGCGGCCTGGGCGTGCTCAACCTTGAGGGTCTGTGGACCCGGTACGACGACCCGGAGCCGCTGCTCGCCGAGATCGCCGAACTGGACGAGACGGCCGCGACCGCCCGCCTCCAGGAGATCTACTCGGCGCCGATCCGGGAAGAGCTGATCGGGCAGCGCATCAAGGAGGTGCGTGACGCCGGTGTCGTGACCGCCGCCGCGCTCTCCCCGCAGCGCACCGCGCAGTTCTCCAAGGCCGTCGTGGACGCGGGCGTGGACATCTTCGTGATCCGCGGCACCACCGTGTCGGCCGAGCATGTCTCGGGCTCGCACGAGCCGCTCAACCTGAAGCAGTTCATCTACGAGCTGGACGTGCCGGTCATCGTCGGCGGCTGCGCCACGTACACCGCGGCGCTGCACCTGATGCGGACCGGCGCCGCCGGTGTGCTGGTCGGCTTCGGCGGCGGCGCCGCGCACACCACGCGCGCCGTGCTCGGCATCCAGGTGCCGATGGCGACCGCGGTCGCCGATGTCGCGGCCGCCCGCCGCGACTACATGGACGAGTCCGGCGGCCGGTACGTGCATGTCATCGCGGACGGCGGCTTCGGCTCCAGCGGCGACCTGCCGAAGGCGGTCGCCTGCGGCGCCGACGCCGTGATGATGGGCTCCCCGCTGGCCCGCGCCACGGACGCGCCGGGGCGCGGCTTCCACTGGGGCATGGAGGCGGTCAACCCGGAGCTGCCGCGCGGCAAGCGCATGAACCTCGGCACCGCCGGCACCACCGAGGAGATCCTGCTCGGTCCGTCGCACGCGCCGAACGGGTCGATGAACTTCTTCGGGGCGCTGCGCCGTTCGATGGCCACGACGGGTTACTCGGACCTGAAGGAGTTCCAGCGGGTCGAGGTGACGGTGTCGCCTGCGCATCGTCGCTGACGCGCTGACGTTGTGACGCGCTGACGTTGTGACGTGAAGGGGCCCGGATCGCTGTGGTGCAGCGGTCCGGGCCCCTTTGCGTTTGTGGTGCGGTCGGGGGACGGGGCCTCCGGGGTGGGGCTTCGAAATCGACTATTTAGGGCCTGGCGGCCCTCAAATAGCTCGGCAGCATTTCGAAACCCCACCCCTGCGGCCCCGTCCCCCTCACGTCCAAGCGTGCCTGTGCGGGAGGGGAGGGGGACGGTCCCGGCCTCCTCACGTCACCACATCCTGTGCGGGAGGGTGAGGGGGGACGGTCCCGGCCCCCTTGCGTCACATCTGCTGCTGCGGGCTGCGTCAGCTCGCTACGCGCTTGGCGATGACGAAGCCCTCGAGGCCGGCGATGCCGAAGAACAGGATGTCCATGCCGCCGAGGGACTCCTTCCAGGCCTGCTGCACGATGTCGTAGTGATCCGTGAGGATCGTCATGACGCCGGGGGCGCCCGGGGAGTCGGCGAGCAGCAGGGTGATGCCGAAGACCTGGCCGAGGTAGACGCCGAGCAGGGCGAGCGGGATGCCGATGACCGGCAGGACCGGGTTGCGGCCGCCGACCTTGCCGAGTGCGGCACCGACCAGCGCGCCGACACCCAGGGCCGCGTAGCCGATCTCGTGCTCGGTCACCTTGATGAGCCCGCCGTACGCCAGGGCGCCGACGATCATCGCGAGGATGCCGACGAGGATGCCGAGGCCCACGTTGTTGGTGGCCGGCGGCAGCGGGGCGGGCGGCGGGTAGCCGCCGAAGCCGCCCGGCTGCTGCGGCTGCTGGCCGAACGGGTTGCCGCCCTGCGGCGGGACGACGCCCGGCTGCTGGCCGTAGGGGTTGCCGCCCTGCGGCGGCTGCGGCGGTGGGTACGACTGGCTCATGGTGGGGTCCCCCGGGGATGGAAGGTTTGCATCGCACAGAAGTGTGGCGTGCGAACAATGGCCCCGAAGGCTAGCAGCCGGATATGACAGTGCGACAAGACGTTTCAGCGGGCCGTTACGCGACCGCTACCGGTCCGCTACAAGCGGGCCGCGGCTCCTACCGGGGTGGCGCCGCGGGTGTCGAGGAGCAACTGGGCCTTGACGGCGAGGCCTTGGAGATCGTAGGTGCGGTGATGCTGCAGCAGGAGAGTCAGATCGGCGTCGGCGGCGGCTTCCCAGAGGGAGTCGGCGCGGGGGATGGGCCGGTCCAGGACGCGCCATTCGGGGACGTACGGGTCGTGGTAGCAGATCTGGGCGCCCAGTTCGATGAGGCGGGAGCCGATCTCGCGGGCGGGGGCGTTCTCCTGGTCGGCCAGATCGGCCTTGTACGTGACGCCGAGCAGCAGGACGCGGGCGCCGCGCAGTGACTTGCCGTGCTCGTTCAGCAGGGCGGCCGCGCGCTGGACGACGTAGCGCGGCATCCGCCCGTTGACCTCCTGGGCCAGTTCGACGATGCGCAGCGGGTAGCCGGGGGTGCGGGCCCGGGTGGCGACGTAGTTGGGGTCGAGGGCGACGCCCGGTCCGCCGACGCCGGGGCCGGGGCGGAAGGCCTGGAAGCCGAACGGCTTGGTCTCGGCGCAGCGGATGACGTCCCACAGGTCGACGCCGACGTCGTGGCAGAAGACCGCCATCTCGTTGGCGAAGGCGATGTTGACGTGCCGGTAGTTGGTCTCCAGCAGCTTGACGGTCTCGGCCTCGCGCAGCCCGCGGGCGCGGACGACGCGTTCGACGAAGCGCCCGTAGAACGCGGCGGCGGCCTCGGTGCAGGCGGAGGTGTAACCGCCGATGACCTTGGGGGTGTTGGGGATGTGGTGGTCGCGGCTGCCGGGGTCGACGCGGCTGGGGGAGTAGGCGAGATGGAAGTCGCGGCCGGCCCGCAGGCCGGACTCCTCCAGGATCGGGAGGAGGAATTCCTCGGTGGTGCCGGGGTAGGCGGTGGATTCGAGCACCACGGTGGTGTGCGCCCGCAGATGCGTGGCGAGCGCCCGTGCGGCGGCCGCCACGGCGCTGAGGTCGAGGGCGCGGTCGGCGCCGAGCGGGGTCGGGGCGCAGATCACGGCGGTCCTGACCCGGCCGAGCACGGAGGGGTCGGAGGTGGCGCGGAATCCGGTGGCGAGCATCCGGCGGATGTCGGCGGCGGCGAGGGAGCCGGGCGGTACGCGGCCGGCGTTGATGTCCGCGGCGGTGTTCTCGTCGGCGTCGTATCCGATGACGCCGATTCCGGCGGCGGCTGCCGCTTGGGCGAGGAGGATCCCGGCGCGGCCGAGTCCGATGACGGCGAGGTCTGCGGGCATGGGGGTCAGTCCTCTCCCTAGCAGCCACGAATGGCTTCAAAACAGGCTAACCAGACATAAGGCTGATATGACCGCACGGCGCGCCGGTACTCCGGGGTACTCGTCCACGGATCCGGCGCCGGTCCGGGGGTGCCCGGGCGTGCAAAGGTGGCTGTCGGCCCCTGTGGCGGTCACTATCGAGTGACGGGGCGCACGCACCTGCTCCACAACAGGAGGCACGAATGCGGACGACAACACTGGGCCCGGCCGAGCGCGAGGCGGCACTCGCCCGGATGGCGGACGAGGAGCTCGACATCCTGGTCGTGGGCGGCGGCGTCGTCGGGGCCGGTACGGCGCTCGACGCGGCGACCCGCGGGCTGTCGACCGGCCTGGTCGAGGCGCGGGACTGGGCGTCCGGCACCTCCAGCCGCTCCAGCAAGCTGATCCACGGCGGTCTGCGCTATCTGGAGATGCTCGACTTCGCCCTGGTGCGTGAGGCGCTCAAGGAGCGCGGCCTGCTGCTGGAGCGGCTCGCACCGCACCTGGTGAAGCCGGTGCCGTTCCTGTACCCGCTGCAGCACAAGGGATGGGAGCGGTTCTACGCCGGCTCGGGCGTCGCCCTGTACGACGCCATGTCGTTCTCGTCGGGCCACGGCCGCGGGCTGCCCGTGCACCGCCATCTGACACGTAAGCACGCGCTGCGGGTCGCCCCCGCCCTCAAGAAGGACGCCCTGGTCGGCGCGTTGCAGTACTACGACGCCCAGATGGACGACGCGCGCTACGTCACGACGCTGGTCAGGACCGCCTCGGCGTACGGCGCCCAGGTCGCCAACCGGGCGCGGGTGGTCGGCTTCCTGCGGGAGGGCGAACGCGTGGTCGGCGCCCGGGTGCAGGACGTGGAGGGCGGCCGCGAGTACCAGGTGCGGGCCAAGCAGGTCGTGAACGCGACCGGGGTCTGGACGGACGACACCCAGGCGCTGATCGGCGAGCGCGGACAGTTCCACGTCAGGGCGTCCAAGGGGATCCACCTGGTCGTGCCGAAGGACCGCATCCACTCCTCGTCCGGGCTGATCCTGCGGACCGAGAAGAGCGTGCTCTTCGTGATTCCGTGGGGACGGCACTGGATCATCGGCACCACCGACACCGACTGGGACCTCGACAAGGCGCACCCGGCCGCGTCCAGCGCCGATATCGACTATCTGCTCGAACACGTCAACTCGGTGCTCTCCGTCCCGCTGACCAGGGACGACGTCCAGGGTGTGTACGCCGGGCTGCGGCCGCTGCTGGCCGGTGAGTCGGACGCGACGAGCAAGCTCTCACGCGAGCACACCGTGGCGCACCCGCTGCCGGGGCTGGTCGTCGTCGCGGGCGGCAAGTACACGACGTACCGGGTGATGGCGAAGGACGCGGTGGACGAGGCCGTCCACGGGCTCGACCACCGGGTCGCGGAGTGCATCACCGAGGAGGTGCCGCTGGTCGGCGCCGAGGGCTACCACGCGCTGTGGAACGCCCGGGCCCGGCTCGCGGCCCGTACGGGGCTGCACGTCGCCCGGATCGAGCACCTGCTCAACCGGTACGGCGCGCTCGCCGAGGAGGTCCTGCAGCTCATCGTGGAGGATCCGTCGCTGGGCGACGCGCTGCCCGCCGCCGAGGACTATCTGCGGGCCGAGATCGTGTACGCGGCGTCGCACGAGAGCGCCCGGCACCTCGACGACGTGCTGACCCGCAGAACCCGTATCTCGATCGAGACGTTCGACCGCGGCACCCTCAGCGCCCGCGAGGCCGCCGAGCTCATGGCGCCCGTCCTGGGCTGGGACAAGGAGCAGATCGAGAAGGAGGTCGAGCACTACCAGAAGCGCGTCGAGGCGGAGCGCGAGTCGCAGCGGCAGCCCGACGACACGACCGCGGACGCGGCACGGCTGGGCGCGCCGGATATCGTGCCTCTCTAGGGACCAACGGGGGAGCAGAGGGGCGCATGGTGTCTGATCACGCGGAGGCGGGGCGACTCGTCGCCGGCCGGTACCGGCTCGTGGAGCGGATAGGCCGCGGGGGCATGGGCACGGTCTGGCGCGCGGAGGACGAACTGCTCGGCCGCCAGGTCGCGGTCAAGAAGCTGCACCCCCCGCAGCCCCATCTGCACGAGGACGAACTGGCCACCATCTTCGAGCGCACCCGCCGGGAGGCCCGCGCCGCCGCCCGGATCAGCCACCCGAACGTCATCGTCGTGCACGACGTGGTGGACGACGAGGGCCTGCCGTCCATCGTCATGGAGTACGTACCGTCCATGACGCTGGGCGAAGCGCTGAAGAAGCACGGCGCGCTGCCGCCCGTGGAGGCCGCGCGGATCGGCCGCGGCATGGTCGCCGCGCTGCGGGCCGCGCACCGCGCCGGGGTGCTGCACCGCGACGTGAAGCCGGGCAACGTCCTGCTCGGCGGGGACGGCCGGGTGGTGCTGACCGACTTCGGCATCGCCCAGGCGTCCGGCACCTCGACGCTCACCCGCACCGGCGAGCTCATCGGCTCCATCGACTTCCTGTCGCCGGAACGCATCAAGGGCCAGTCGCCCGGCCCGGAGGCCGACCTGTGGGCGCTGGGTGCGACGCTCTATCAGGCGGTGGAGGGGAACTCGCCGTTCCGCCGGGACACCGCGATCGAGACCGCGTACGCCATCTCCGAGGACCCGGTGCTGCCCGCCGCCAACGCAGGGCCGCTGGAACACGTCATCGCCGGGCTGCTCGCCAAGGATCCGCGCGAGCGGATGTCGGCGGAGGAGGCCGAACGGCTGCTGCGGCTGCCGGCGGCCGAGGCGGACACCACGCGCTTCGAGCGCGGCGGCACCGCGTCGACCACCGTCCCGCCCGCCGGGTCCGGATCCGCCCGGCCGGCCGAACCCGCCCGCCCCACTGCCCAGGTGACGGTCGGCCACGGCGCCGAGCCGGTCCCCGACGCCTCCACGGCCGGCCCCGGTGGCACGCCAACCGCCGCTCCCCGGCCGCGGCGCCGGGCCCGGTGGGTCGTCGCGGTGCTCACCGCCGCCGCCGTCGCGGGCGGCGGGACCGCGGCCTTCGCGTACTTCCGGGACGACGGCGGCAGTCCCATCGCGTCCAAGAAGCACACCGCGCCGCCGGTGACCACGACGCCCAGCCCCTCGACGTCCACGACCGCGGAGCCGCCGCCGCTCCCGAAGAACTACCGGCTGGCCACCGAGGCCGCCAAGGGCTTCACCGTGCCGGTGCCGAAGGGCTGGCGGCGCTCGGTGGCGGACGGCGAGGTCAACTACATCGATCCCACCGGGCTCGTGGGGCTCAAGTTCAGCGTCCTGGACTACGCCGGTCCCGACCACCTCGCGCACTTCAAGTCCCTGGAGACCAAGGTGCGCGACACCCTGGCCGGCTATCACCAGGAGCGCATGCAGCCGACGACCGTATTCGGACAGAACGCCGCCATTTGGCAGTTCACGTTCAAAGGCAGTAAACGCGACTATCGGGCCATAGATCTGGGATTCGGCAAGGAAGGCGAACGCGAGTTCGCCATCTACCTTTCCGCTCCCAAGTCCCAATGGGACGAGTACAAGCCGGTGTTCGACAACGCCGTGGCCGGTTTCCGGCCGTCCGCGCAGTAAGCCGGGTTCGCTTCCGAGGCCTCCGGTCGGCGATGATGGGACCCACATCACCAGTGACCGCAGGGGAATTCATGGGCCAGGCGCAAGGCACCGACGGACGTCTCCTCGCCGACCGGTACCGGCTCGGCGAGGTCCTCGGCAAGGGCGGCATGGGAACGGTCTGGCGCGCGGAGGACGAAACCCTCGGCCGGACCGTCGCCGTCAAGGAGTTGCGCTTCCCCGGAAATGTCGACGAGGACGAGAAGCGCCGGCTGGTCACCCGGACCCTGCGCGAGGCCAAGGCCACCGCGCGGATCCGCGGCACCGGCGCGGTCACCGTGTTCGATGTCGTCGAGGAGGACGACCGGCCGTGGATCGTCATGGAACTGGTCGAGGGCCGCTCGCTGTCCGACGCCATCCGTGAGGACGGCCCGCTGACGCCCAAGCGCGCCGCCGAGGTGGCCCTGGTCGTGCTCGACGTGCTGAAGGCCGCGCACAAGGAGGGCATCCTCCACCGCGACGTCAAGCCGTCCAACGTGCTCATCGCCGACGACGGCCGCGTGGTGCTCAGCGACTTCGGCATCGCGCAGATCGACGGCGACCCCTCCGTCACCTCGACCGGCATGCTTGTCGGCGCCCCCTCGTACATCTCGCCGGAGCGCGCCCGCGGCCAGAAGCCGGGCCCGCCGGCGGACCTCTGGTCGCTCGGCGCCCTGCTCTACGCATCGGTCGAGGGCCGCCCGCCCTACGACAAGGGCTCGGCCATCGCCACCCTGACCGCCGTCATGACCGAGCCGGTCGGCCCCATGGAGAACGCGGGCGCGCTCGCGGACGCCATCCACGGCCTGCTCATCAAGGACCCGGCGGAGCGCCTGGACGACGCGGGCGTCCGCACCCTGCTCACCCGCGTCGCCAACGCGCCGCAGCACCCGGCCGGTCCGGCGCTCGACGCGGGGGCCTCCGCGACCCGCACCATCGCGCTGCCCCCGGACCCGCAGCCCACCCCGACCGACGCACCGCCCGCCACCCGTAAGGCCGCCGCCGACCAGGCCCGGGTCCGCAACGCGCTGCGCTCGGTGCGCGGCGCCGCCACGGCCGCCGGTACCGCCACCGCAGCCAAGGCGACAAAGGCGGCGAAGGCGGCGAAGGCAGCGAAGCCGAGACCGGCGGCCGAGCCGGGGGAGCCCGGCACCAAGCCGAAGGCGCCGCGCGCGCCGATCACCGACGTCGTACCGCGCCGGGTGCTGCTCATCGCCCTCGTCGCCGTCGCCCTCGCCGTCATCGGCACCGCGATCGGCTTCGCACTGGCCAACGGCGGGGACGGCGACAACGCGCCCGACTCCAAGCCGGGTTCCGCGTCCTCCGCCCCGGGCAAGGTGGGCGACGGCAAGACGGCGCCGACCACCCCGAAGGGGAGCACCGGCGGCACCGGACAGCAGCCGTCGACCAACCCGGGCGCGGCGACGAGCGCGGGCACCACGGCCGGCACGAGCGCGGGTACCACCGCGGGCACGGGCGGCGCGAACCCGCCGGCGGGCACGGACAACAAGGTGCCGGCCGGCTACAACGTCGTGACCGCGGGCCACTTCTCCATCGCGCTGCCCGCGGGCTGGAAGAAGACCGGCAGCGCGGGCGCCGACAGCTTCATATTCAGCGCCGACGGCGGTTTCCCGCGCGTGCAGATCGACTTCACCGACGAGCCGGGCAACAACGCGGCGGCCGACTGGTTCGCGCACGAGTCCGCGGTGGCTTCCGCCAGCAGCGGCTACCACCGGGTGTCGATCGGCAACGTCGCCTTCAACGGCTACCCCAGCGCCGCCGACTGGGACTTCCTGCGGACCGAGAAGGGCGGCCTCAAGGGCCGGGTCCTGAACCGCGGGTTCGTCGTCAACGGTCACCAGGGTTTCGCCATCATGTTCTCCGCGCCCGCCGACCAGTGGGACACCCCCGCCATCGTGCAGATGCGCCAGACGTTCTTCGCCACCTTCAAGCCGTCCAACTGATCTGCGCAGAGCGGGTCACGGGGCATGCCTCCGGCACGTATCGTGAAAGCTCGCGGACTGTCCGCAGCCAGATTCCATCCGGACCGGACCGGATCTGACGCTTTTGGGGAGGCGTCGTGGACGAATACGCGGGTCGCGTACTCGCCGACCGCTATCGCCTGCCCCGGCCACCCGCGGACGAGTACGAACTGGTCGAAACGCGCGCCTTCGACACGTACAGCGGTCAGGAGGTCCTGGTCCGCCAGGTGCTGCTGCCGGAGATCGTCAGCGCGGAACTGATGGGGCCGGGGCCGTACGGTGACCAGCCGGGCCACGGCCAGGACCGCACGAGCGACAGCGCGCAGCGCGCGCTGGACGCCGCGCGGGCCGCCGCCGCGATACCCGATCACCCGCGCCTGGTGCAGGTCTTCGACATCTTCGTCGAGGACGGCAGCCTCTGGATCGCCAGCGAGCTCGTCAACGCCCGGCCGCTCGCGTCGTTACTCGTCGACAAGCGGCTCGGCCACTACCGCGCCGCCGAGGTCGCCTCGGACGTGCTGGTGGCGCTGCGCGTCCTGCACGCCTACGGCTGGACCCACCGCAACGTCACCGCCAGCACCGTCCTGGTCTGCGACGACGGCCGCGCCATGCTGTCCGGCCTGGCGGCCGGTGCCGCGCAGGAGGCGCTCTGCGGCTACGACCCGGTCCCGGCCGAGGTGATGGCCGGCGGGAACGGCGCCGGCTGGGGCGGACCCGACTCCGCGCTGGAGCAGGAGCGGGCCCGGCAGGCCCGCATCACCGTCGTCGGCCCGGTCACCGAGCGCTGGGCACCGGAACAGGCCACCCCCGTCCATGAGAACTGGCAGTTGGCGCCGCCCGTCGGCCCCGCGGCCGACCTGTGGGCGCTGGGCTCGCTGCTCTTCCGCAGCGTCCAGGGCCACCCGCCGTTCCCCGAGGAGAGCACCCCGGAGCTCGTCCAGCTGGTCTGCGCGGAACCGCCCGCCTTCGCCGAGGAGAGCGGACCGCTGCGGCCCATCGTCGAGTCGCTGCTGCGCCCCGATCCCGAGGAGCGCCCGGACTTCGACGAACTGGAGGGCTGGCTGCGCTCCTTGATCCGGTCCGCGCCCGAACCCGACCTGGGCCTGCGGACGGTGCCGGTCCCGACGGATCCCCGCAAGCTGCCGATCGTCCGGCGCCGGGGCGAGCTGGTCCGCCGCCGCAGGTCCGCGGCGGCCGCGGCCGCCTCCGCCGAGGGGCTGTCCGGGACGACCCACCGGCGCCATGCGCGGGCGAAGCAGGAGCGGTCCGCCCGGCAGGTGAACCAGGCGCAGCCGACCCGGACGAAGGGGCCGCAGCAGAAGACGTCGAAGGAACGGGCCCCGCGCAGCCTGGGCGCGCGGCTGCTCATCCTCGTGCTGCTCCTGCTGGTCGCGGTGGTGGCGTACGCGCTGGTGATGATGCCGCACAACACCACCGACGACGGCAGCCAGGCCGGTGCGACGACCCGGACCGTCCCGGCGCAGATGCCGGGCTCCGGCTCGGACGACAAGACCGGCAGCAAGGCGCCGACGACCGCACCGACGTCCGCGAAGCCGCCGCCCAGCACCCGGCCCCCGGCGACGAGCGCCCCGCCGGCCACCGATCTCGGCGGCGACTTCGTACTGCGCACGGACGACGCGGGCTTCACGGTCGCCGTGCACACCGGCTGGCAGCGGCAGGGCAAGAACGCCCAGGACCAGATCCGGTACACCGGCGGTGACTTCCAGCTGATCGTGGTCCCCGGCCGCGACGCGGCCTCCGACGCGGGCAGCGACCCGATGGCGTACCAGTCGAACGAACCCGAACTGGCCCCGTTCCGCGCTTCGCAATGGGCCTCGGCCGGCGCGCTCCGGACGCTCGACGTGGGCGGATCGCCCGCGGCGGAGGGCGAGTACAGCTGGCGGGACGGCAGCGGCCACCAGGTCTACGCCCGCAATCTCGCGCTGCTCCAGGACGGCAAGTACCACCTGGTCCTGGTGATCGGCCCGGACGACCAGCGGGCCGACGTCCAGCGGATCTTCGACAAGGCCGCCGAGACGTACCGCCCGGCGGGCTGACCGTGCAGGAGTTCCCTTCGGGTCAGGTGGAGCAGCTGCTGGCCGGGGCGCGGTTCGTCGACGATCCTTCCGAGCGGGTCTGTCCCGCGTGCGGGCAGCAGGCGGTGCGCACGTATGTCGACCGCCGGGGAGCGCCGGCGCGGCCGGTGCTGATCACCTACAGCTGGTGTGCCTCCTGCCGCCGGCACAAGGGGTGGACCGGGCCGGATCTCGGGGACCTCGGCTTCGACGATCCGCTCCAGGAGCTGTCCGCGACGGAGCGGGACGCCCTGTCGCGGGATTTCGACGCGTTTCTGCGCAGGCTGGACGTGTTGTGGGAGGAAGGCCGGCTGCCGCAGCGGTTCCGTTGACCTGTCGGTCCGCGGACAAGGCCGCGGGCCCGTGCGGCATGATGGGCGCATGGCGAGCGACGGGGGACACGGCATGTCCCCGTATCGGTCCGGCCTGCCGGGACCCGTCGCCGGCCGGTACCGGATCACCGGGCGGCTGGGCCGCGGCGGTATGGGCACCGTGTGGCGGGCGACCGACGAGCTGCTGGACCGGCAGGTCGCGGTCAAGGAGCTGCACTTCAACGAGGATCTGTCCGAGGCCGAGCAGCAGCTGTACCGGGACCGCGCGCTGCGCGAGGCCCGGAGTGTGGCGCAGATCCGGCATCCGCATGTCGTCGTCCTGCACGACGTGGTCGAGCAGGACGGCCGGCCGTGGATCGTGATGGAGCTGATCGACGGCCGCTCGCTGTCCGACGTGCTCGCCAAGGACGGTCCGGTGGATGCGCGCGAGGCGGCCCGGATCGGCGCCGCGGTGGCGGGCGCGCTGCATGCCGCGCACGAACGCGGTGTGCTGCACCGGGACATCAAGCCGGCCAACGTCCTGATCGAGCGGGACACTGGGCGGGTCGTGCTCACCGACTTCGGGATCGCCCGGGTGTCGGGAACGACGACGCTGACCGAGACCGGGGTGTTCGTCGGTTCGCCCGAGTACACCTCGCCGGAGCGGATGTCCGGGGCGGTGGCGGGGCCGGAATCCGACCTGTGGTCGGTGGGCGTGCTGCTGTGCGCGTCCGTCGACGGGCACTCGCCGTTCCGCCGCGATTCGATCGGCGGGGTGCTGCACGCCGTCGTCTACGACGAGATCCGCCCGCCCGCCAGTGCCGGCCCGCTGCTGCCGGTGGTCTCCGCGCTGCTGGAGCGCGACACCGGCCGCCGGATGGGAGCGCTCGCGGCGGAGCTGTGGCTGCGCACGTACGCCGAGACCGGCGAGGCGACCGACACGGGACACGTCCCGACCGTCGCCCAGGACACCGTGGTCCCGCCGGATCCCGGCATGGAACCGGCTCAGGACCCGACCCCGCCCCTGACCCCCTCCCCGTTCCCTGTCGCGTCCGAGCTCGCGTCCTCCACGGGCCGGAAGTCCCGCAGGGGAGTGCTGGTGGGCGCGCTGCTCGCGCTGGTCGTCGGGGGTGGCGTGGCCGCCGCCGTGCTGACGATGAACGGTGCCGACGGCAGCGCGGACACCGCGACGCGACCCTCCTCGCCCCCTCCGACGGCCGTGCACACCACGCCGCCCGTCACACCGACCCCCACCCCGGTCCCGGCCGGATTCCGTACCGTCACCGACTCGTCGGGCTTCTCCGTCGTGCTCCCCGACGGCTACGACCGGTCGGTCGATCCGCCGCGGATCTACTACTACTCGCCCGGCAAGGAGTTCCGGTTCGGCGTCCGCAACGAGAAGCCGGACCCGAGCGGCCCGATGGCGGTGATGACCGCGCAGCACCGCTCGGGCGCGGCCGCGTACAAGGGGTACCGGGACGGCTTCGTCACCGGGACGACGAAGGACGGCGGACCCGCCGCGCTCTGGGAGTTCACCTGGGACGGCTACCCGGGCGGCGGCGCGCGCCGTACGTTCGACCTGTGCTGGACCGAGAACGGGCGGCAGTACGACATGTGGGTCTCGTCGCCGGTGGAGAAGTCGGAACAGGGACGGCAGACCTTCGACACGGCGCGGAACACCTTCACCCCGCGCTGAGCGGGCGCGGCATGCTCTGAGCTGCGGAAATCAAGATCGCGCCAGCGATTGCTGGCTTAATTGTGCTCGTCAGGTGAAAAGTAGCTACTGATGGGTACCCAGCGGCGCCCATCAGCCGTAATCTCGCCGATATGACGGACTCGCTCGGCACCACGCGCCCCACCGACGGCAACCCGGCGGCCCCCACCACCGCCAGAGGAGCCCAGGACGTCGTCACCCCCGACCTCGTCGCGCGGCTCACGCGTGGCGTCATCGGCAGCGGCCGGACCAGCAACCACACCCCGCTCACCGGCGAGAAGCTCGCCGACCTCCCGGAGGCCACTCCGGACGAGGTCGCCACCGCCTTCGAGCGGGCCCGCGCCGCCCAGCACGCCTGGGCCGCCACGCCGGTACGGCAGCGCGCCGCCGTGCTGCTGCGCTTCCACGACCTGGTGCTCAGCCGGCAGAGCGAGGTCCTCGACCTCATCCAGCTGGAGACCGGCAAGGCCCGGCTGCACGCCCACGAAGAGGTACAGGCCGTCGTCATGTCCGCCCGCCACTACGGGCGCCGGGCCCCCGCGTACCTCAAGCCCAAGGGTCACGGCGGTGCCGTTCCCGTCCTGACCAAGGTGGTCGAGCTGCGCCAGCCGCGCGGCGTCGTCGGGCAGATCGCGCCCTGGAACTACCCGTTCGAGCTGTCGGTCGGTGACGCGCTCCCCGCCTTCGCCGCGGGCAACGCCGTCGTGATGAAGCCCGACACCGAGACCGCGCTCACCGCCCTGTGGGCGCGCGAGCAGCTCATCGAGGCCGGACTGCCCGCCGACGTCTGGCAGATTGTGATCGGCGAGGGCCCGGTCATCGGCCCGGCCCTCGTCGAGCACGCCGACTACGTCTCCTTCACCGGTTCCACCCGTACCGGCCGCGAGGTCGCCCAGCGCGCCGCCGCCCGGCTGATCGGCGTCTCCCTCGAACTCGGGGGCAAGAACGCCATGCTCGTGCTGCGGGACGCCGACCTCGACAAGGCCGCCGAAGGCGCCGTCCGCGCCTGCTTCGCCTCCGCCGGTCAGCTCTGCGTCTCCATCGAGCGGCTCTTCGTCGACGAGACCGTCGCCGACGCCTTCCTGGAGAAGTTCGCCGCCCGCACCAAGGCGCTCAAGCTCGGCACGGCCCTCGCCTTCGGCGCGGGCATGGGCTCGCTGGCCGGCGAGCGCCAGCTGGAGACCGTCAGCCGGCACGTCGACGAGGCCCGCTCCAAAGGCGCCACCGTCGTGACCGGTGGCCAGGCCCGCCCGGACATCGGCCCCTACGTCTACGAGCCGACGATCCTGGACGGGGTCGAGGCGCCGATGTCGGTCTGCACCGAGGAGACCTTCGGCCCGGTCGTCTCCATCTACCGCTTCCGCGACGAGGACGAGGCCGTCGAGCGCGCCAACGCGACCCCGTACGGCCTCAACTCGGCCGTCTGGACCAAGGACACCCGCCGCGGCGGCCGCATCGCCGCGCGGCTGCGCTCCGGAACCGTCAACGTCAACGAGGGCTACGCCCCCGCGTACGGCAGCGTCCAGGCGCCGATGGGCGGCATGAAGGATTCCGGACTCGGCCGCCGGCACGGCTCCGAGGGCATCCTCAAGTTCACCGAGGCGCAGACCGTCGCGACGCAGCGGCTGCTGCCGATGGCGCCGTCGATGGGCATGGACGACGAGAAGTACGCCGCCTTCATGAGCCGTTCGCTGCGCGCGATGAAGGTGTTCCGGCTGCGCTGACCCACCGAGTGCGGCGCCGGCGACGGCATGGGGCCGGTCTGTGTGAGGGCCCTGTGCGACGGCCTGTGTGACGGCATTTCTGACGGCAGTTCGAAGGCAACATCCGCTACGGAGGAACCTGTGTCGCGTGACCTGCCCGGCTACGACTACGACGTCATCGTCATCGGCTCCGGCTTCGGGGGCTCGGTGTCCGCGCTGCGCCTCACGGAGAAGGGCTACCGCGTCGGCGTACTCGAAGCCGGGCGCCGCTTCACGCGCGAGACGCTGCCCAAGAACTCCTGGGACGTCCGCAACTTCCTCTGGGCGCCGTCGCTCGGCCTCTACGGCATCCAGCGCATCCACCTGCTGAACAACGTCCTCGTGCTGGCCGGCGCGGGCGTCGGCGGCGGATCGCTGAACTACGCCAACACCCTGTACGTGCCGCCGAAGGCGTTCTTCGACGACCGCCAGTGGGGCCACATCACGGACTGGCAGGCGGAGCTCAAGCCGTACTACGACCAGGCCCAGCGCATGCTCGGCGTCCGGCTCAACCCCACGCTCACCCCTTCCGACGTGCACCTGAAGGCCGCCGCCGAGAAGATGGGCGTCGGTGACACCTTCCACATGGCGCCGGTCGGCGTCTTCTTCGGGGACGGCCAGGACGCCGGCGGAGAGGCGAAGGCCGATCCGGGCGGCGAGGTCGCCGACCCGTACTTCGGCGGCGCGGGCCCGTCCCGGCGCGCGTGCACCGAGTGCGGTGAGTGCATGACCGGCTGCCGGCACGGCGCCAAGAACACCCTCAACGAGAACTACCTGCACCTCGCCGAACAGGCCGGCGCCGTCATCCACCCCATGACGACGGTCGTCGGCCTCTCCGAGGACCCCGCGGGCGGCTACCGCGTCGCGACCGCGCCCACCGACAAGAAGCGCAAGGGCAAGCGAACCGTGCTGCGCGCCCGGCAGATCGTCGTCGCCGCCGGCACGTACGGCACCCAGACGCTGCTGCACACCATGCGCGACGCGGGCGAACTCCCGGGCATCTCCGCGAGGCTCGGCGAGCTCACCCGCACCAACTCCGAGGCCCTGGTCGGCGCCCAGACCGACAACCGCCGCTACCGCAAGGCGCACGGCGCGGCGAAGGTCGACTT
The DNA here is from genome assembly GCF_010548325.1 of Streptomyces sp. SID13666. Lineage (NCBI taxonomy): Bacteria > Bacillati > Actinomycetota > Actinomycetes > Kitasatosporales > Streptomycetaceae > Streptomyces > Streptomyces sp. SID13666. The sequence goes on from NZ_JAAGLX010000025.1 coordinate 116,526, forward strand.
CACCAAGGGCGTCGCGATCACGTCCTCGATCCACCCCAACGACAACACCCACATCGAGCCGGTCCGCTACGGCAAGGGCTCCAACTCCATGGGCGCCCTCACCATCCTGCAGGTCCCGCACGGCACCCGCGCCCCCAAGGGGATCGCCTTCGCCGCGGCCTGCGCGCGCCACCCGATGCTCACGCTCCGCTCGCTGTCCAACCGCCGCTGGTCGGAGCGCACCATCATCGGCCTGGTCATGCAGTCGCTGGACAACTCGCTGACCACGTACCGCAAGCCCAAGGGCCTGGGCAAGGGACTGCTCACGGCCAAGCAGGGCCACGGCGCGCCCAACCCCGAGCACATCCCCGAGGGCGCCGAGGCGGCGCGGCTCATCGCCGAGGAGATCAACGGCTTCGCGGGCAGCAACGTGGGCGAGCTCATGGGGACGCCGCTGACCGCCCACTTCCTCGGCGGCTGCGCCATCGGCGAGGACGCCGAGCACGGCGTGATCGACCCGTACCACCGGCTCTACGGGCACCCGGGCATCCATGTCGTCGACGGCGCCGCCGTCTCCGCCAACCTCGGGGTGAACCCTTCGCTCACGATCACCGCGCAGGCCGAGCGGGCGATGTCGTTCTGGCCCAACAACGGGGACGAGGACACCCGCCCGACGCAGGGCGAGGCCTACGTCCGCCTGCCGGCGGTGGAGCCGCGGACCCCGGCCGTCCCGGAGGACGCGTTCGCCGCGCTGCGACTGCCGCTGCTGCCCGTGCCGCCGATCCCGCCGAAGAAGGTCTGAGCGGAAGAGGGTCCGAGCGGGGAAAGGTCCGAGGGAGAAGGTCCGAGGGAGAAGGTCCGGGCGCAGCAGGTCCGGGCGCGACCTGTGGCGGCGTGAGGTATGTCACCGGACCGGGACGCCGGACACCGCGCCGGCCGGGGAGAACAGGCCGTACTCCGATCGGGCGTCGGTACTCCGTTCCCGGGGGCGCGGATGAGTAGGGTGGGTTTCGCAGAGCGGCCGGATCCCAGCGTCCTGGGAGCCGACCGCCTCTTTGGAGTTGCGACCGAGCAGCTGTCCCCTGCTGCCCGGTCACGGAGCCCGGAGCGAGGTCCCACGGCCTGCCGCACGAATGGGCAGGCCTCATCGCTCCGAATTGATACCCCGCCCAGCTGCGTCTGAGCGGCATCCTGTTCGTCCACGCGTGGTTGTGGTCGACCGCCCCTGGCTGGCACGGACACCCCATCCAACGAAGGGGCCCCCGGGCCGGTCACGTGCCGTACGGGTGATGCCGCCCGAACGGGCGATCCGCAGAAACGTCACACGCGGCCGCGGCACAGCTCCAGCAGGGTCATCGCGAGGGTCGTCCCGGGCCGGCCCAGCTCGTCGCTGAAGTGGTTCAGCACCTCCATCTCGCGGGACAGGCTCACCCGCCGGCCGCCCGACGCGATGCGGGCCCGCTGGATCTCCGCCGAGACCGCCATCCGTTCCGTGACCTGCGCGATGATCCGGGTGTCGAGATCGTCGATCCGGCCGCGCGCCCCCGTGATCAGGGCCACCGCCTCGTCCGTGCGTGCTCCGGTCCCGGCGGGAGCGGGGGCCGTGGTGACTGCTGCCGTCTGGGTGCTCATCGTGATGTCTCCTGTGATGACTGGGCCGGACCGGGCCCGGAGACGACAGACGCCCCGGACCGAAAGGTCCGGGGCGCCTGGGAAGTCGCTTGTCAGTAGCTCAAGCAGCACGACCATGGCAGCCGGACCAGCCGGTGCCATAGGTAAACGCGAAGATCGCGTAGTGCGTGTTCGAGGACATGCGGACCAGTATGGCGACGAGCACGCCGGGTAGCCAGCCGGCGACCGGATGGTGAGACGGGAGCGCCCTCGTGGAAACGGTAGAATCAGGGTCCGATCCCTCGTACATAACGCCGGAAGGCCGCCCGTGGCATCAGCGACCCCAGCCGCCCCCGACCACACCCCGGACGTCGTCCTGGTAGTGGACTTCGGAGCGCAGTACGCCCAGCTCATCGCCCGACGCGTCCGCGAGGCCCGGGTCTACAGCGAGATCGTCCCCAGCACCATGCCGGTGGCCGAGATGCTCGCGAAGAACCCGAAGGCGATCATCCTCTCCGGCGGTCCGTCGTCGGTCTACGCCGAGGGCGCCCCCTCGCTCGACACGGCGATCTTCGAGGCCGGGGTCCCGGTCTTCGGCATGTGCTACGGCTTCCAGCTGATGGCGGTGGCGCTCGGCGGCACCGTCGACGACAACGGTGCCCGTGAGTACGGCCGCACCGCGCTGACCGTCAGCAAGCCCGGCTCGACGCTCTTCGAGGGCACCCCCACCGAGCAGTCGGTGTGGATGTCGCACGGCGACGCGTGCTCGGCGGCGCCCGCCGGCTTCGCCGTCACCGCCTCCACCGACGTGGTACCGGTCGCCGCCTTCGAGGACGACGCCCGCAAGCTGTACGGCGTCCAGTACCACCCCGAGGTGCTGCACTCCACGCACGGCCAGCAGATCTTGGAGCACTTCCTGTACCGCGGTGCGGGCATCGCGCCGGACTGGACGACGACGAACGTCGTCGAGGAGCAGGTCGCGGCGATCCGCGCCCAGGTCGGCACCAAGCGCGCGATCTGCGGGCTCTCCGGCGGCGTGGACTCCTCGGTGGCCGCGGCCATCGTGCAGAAGGCCATCGGCTCCCAGCTGACCTGCGTGTACGTCGACCACGGGCTGCAGCGCAAGGGCGAGTCCGAGCAGGTCGAGAAGGACTTCGTCGCGGCCACCGGCGTCCAGCTGAAGGTCGTCGACGCGGAGGAGCGCTTCCTGACCGCGCTCGCCGGCGTCACCGACCCGGAGACCAAGCGGAAGATCATCGGCCGTGAGTTCATCCGCGTCTTCGAGCAGGCCCAGGCCGAGCTCGTCGCCGAGGCGGGCGCGGCCGGCGAGGACGTCGCCTTCCTGGTGCAGGGCACCCTGTACCCGGACGTCGTCGAGTCCGGCGGCGGCACCGGCACCGCCAACATCAAGTCGCACCACAACGTGGGCGGGCTCCCCGACGACATCGAGTTCGAGCTGATCGAGCCGCTGCGCAAGCTCTTCAAGGACGAGGTCCGGATGGTCGGCCAGGAGCTGGGCCTGCCGGAGGAGATCGTCCAGCGCCAGCCGTTCCCCGGTCCCGGCCTCGGTATCCGCATCGTCGGCGAGGTCACCAAGGAGCGCCTGGACCTGCTGCGCGAGGCGGACTTCATCGCCCGCGAGGAGCTCACCGCGGCCGGCCTGGACCGGGAGATCTGGCAGTGCCCGGTCGTGCTGCTCGCCGACGTCCGCTCGGTCGGCGTCCAGGGCGACGGCCGCACCTACGGTCACCCGATCGTGCTGCGCCCGGTCTCCTCCGAGGACGCCATGACCGCCGACTGGTCGCGGCTGCCGTACGACGTCCTCGCCAAGATCTCCACCCGCATCACGAACGAGGTCGCCGACGTCAACCGCGTCGTCCTCGACGTGACGAGCAAGCCGCCGGGCACCATCGAGTGGGAGTGACCTCCCGCTGAGCCCTGGACCGTGTCCCGCACGGCCGCCGCGCCGCCCCTCCTGCCTGCTGGGAGGGGCGGCGCCGTCGTTCCCTGACCCGCTCCGCACTCTGTTCTTCTCGCTTACCGCGCGGTAGCTTCCGCTGCATGGCCGACTTCCTCCCGCAGCCCTCGCAAGGGCGCACGCCGCCGCAGCCGATACCCACCGAGCAGCTGCACTTCGCGCTGCCGCAGACGTTCCCCAACACCGACGACGAGCGGCAGCACCGCAAGGAACGGCTGGTGGCCGCGCTGCGGCTGTTCGGGCGGTTCGGGTTCGAGGAGGGCGTGGCCGGGCACATCACGGCGCGCGACCCGGAGTTCACCGACCATTTCTGGGTCAATCCGTTCGGGATGAGCTTCAAGCTCGTCACCGTCACCGATCTGATCCTGGTCAACCACGCGGGCCAGGTCGTCGAGGGCCGCTTCCACGTCAATCAGGCGGCCTTCGCGATCCACGCACAGGTGCACCAGGCACGCCCGGACGTGATCGCCGCCGCGCACAGCCACTCGACGTACGGGCGGGCGCTGTCGTCGCTCGGGGAGCTGCTGGACCCGATCACCCAGGACGTCTGTGCGTTCTACGAGGACCACGCGCTGTTCGACGACTACACGGGCGTCGTGGTCGACGAGGAGGAGGGCCGCCGCATCGCGGAGGCGCTCGGGCCGCACAAGGCCGTCATCCTGCGCAACCACGGGCTGCTGACGGTCGGCGACTCGGTCGACGCGGCGGCGTGGTGGTTCATCACGATGGAGCGCTCCTGCCAGGTGCAGCTGACCGCCCGGGCGGCCGGGAAGCCGGTGCTGATCGACCACGAGAGCGCCGTCCACACCCGTGGCCAGTTGGGCAACGATCTCGTCGCCTGGATCAACTATCAGCCGCTCTACCAGCAGATCTCGCGCAGCGAGCCGGATCTCTTCGGCTAGCCGCGGGGCCGGCCGCGGTGGGACCGGGCGGGGATCCGGCCGGATTCGCCGGGAACTGAGTCGGATCCTTGCGGTCTACGTACCACCCGGTGAGAGAGTCGTACGTGAAGAATCGTTTCCATTCCTGGGGGGCGCGTACGACGGGAGAGGCGGGACAGCATGCTCCGAATCTGGCGGGAGACCGCGTCGCGCTATGCGCTGATGCCGCTGCGGATCTTCCTCGGCGTCACCTTCGTCTACGCGTCGCTCGACAAGCTCACCGGCTCCGTGTTCCTCACCGATTCCGCGCCGGGATCGCTGGTCGGCACCCTGCACGCGGTGCGTGACAGCGCGGCGATCCCGCAGATGGTCGATCTCGCGCTCAAGGCACCGCACGCCTTCGGGTACGCCATCGCCTTCGGTGAGCTGGCCGTCGGCATCGGCATACTGATCGGCCTGTTCGGCCGCCTCGCCGCGCTCGGCGGCGCAGTGATCTCGCTCAGCCTGTGGCTGACGGTCAGCTGGGCCACCGATCCCTACTACTACGGCAACGACCTGGTGTACCTGATGGCCTGGCTGCCGCTGATCCTCGCCGGCACCCCGCTGCTGTCCGCCGACGGGCTCATCGCCTCACGCCGCCGGTCCGGTGTCGCTCCGCTGCCGCCGTCGGACCAGGCGGCTGATCACCGACGTCACCGCGGCGCAGGCCAGACCGCCCGCCGCTAGGGCCACCGTCAGCGGCCGGGAGGGATCCCAGCCGCCGGCGGCGTCCAGCAGGAACACCGCCGCGAGGCCCAGCAGTACCAGTCCCATCACGAGGGACGCGGGCTCGAATCCATGCCGTTTCACCGGACCACCCTCATCTGTCCCGCGCCCACCTCGACGTCGAGTTCGATCGTGCCGGTCGACGGGATGCCCGCGTCCGGTTCGAAGAGCACCTGGCTGCGCGTGTCCGAGCTGAGGTCCACACCGTGGTTGACCTTGCCCGGCAGCTGCACCTCGCCGAAGCCCATCTGATAGTTGAGCCGCACGGTGGCGTTCCTCGGCAGCCGGACCTCGGCCCGGCCGGCGCCGACCTCCAGCTTGGTCGTGACGGTCTTCCCGCCGAGCGGCAGCGCGGTCAGATCGAGCAGGCCGTGTCCGGTGCCCTGCTCGTAGTGCGGCTGGAGGTCGGAGACGGCCACCGGCCGCCAGTCCGTCGTCGCCCACTCGGTGGTCATGCTCTTGGGAACCGCGGCGGCACCCACCAGCAGCGCGATCGTCAGCACGGCCCAGAAGGCCGTACCGCCCCTCGCCCGGCCGGTCCAGGCGCTCAGGACGAAGGCCAGCCCGAAGACGGCCAGCGCGGACGCCAGCCCGATCTCCAGGGCCGTCCCGAGCGGGTGCCCGTGCCAGGCCGCCGCCGTACCGACCGCGCCCGCCATCAGCGCAACGAAGAACGCCAGCACGCCCAGCCAGGACGACTCCCGCCGGGCGGCGGACTTCCTGGCCCGCCAGGCCTTGCGGTCCTGCTCCTGGTACGGGCCGTCGTCCGGCCCCCACAGGTAGCCCGTGGAGCTGCTCACGCCGGCCGAGAAGTCCTTGGTCAGCGGATCGCGCCACCATGAAGGGGTCACGGGGCTCGGCGGCGCCTGCGCGGCCGGCGGGGCGTCGGCGGCCGGACCGGCCGCCACCGCGCTCGCCTCGCCGTCGAGCTGGGCCCGGCGGCGCTGCTGCGACCAGTAGACGGCGCCCACCACGGCCGCCAGCAGCAGGATCGAGAACCCCTGGTCGGTGCCGATGCCGAGCATCGACGCGTACAGGCCGCAGCCGACCAGCGCGACGAGCACGGCGGTCAGCGCCGTCCCCTCGACCCGGCCGGACAGCAGTCGGTGCGCCTCGCTCTGGTCCTCGCCCTCCTGCGGGATGACCAGCCAGGCCATGCCGTAGACGATCAGGCCGATACCGCCGGTGAGCGACAGCACGGCGAGCACGATCCGGAAGATCACCGGATCGAGCTCGAAGTAGCGGCCCGCGCCGTCGCACACACCCGCGACCACCCGGCGGCGGCTGCGAACGATGCGGCGCCGGGCCGGGGGCTCCGGTGAGTCCGGAAGATCCGGGGTGGCGTCGGCCTCGGCCTCGAAGGCCGGCCTGCTGTCCTGCGTCATGCCTCCATGGTGGCGGCCGCGGGCACTCTCCGGCACCAGGTACAACCCTGGCCGATCCCTGAGCCGGCCCCCAGGGGCCGGGCTTCCGACCCATCACCCGGTCCGGGTGGGGCCTGGGGCACCCGGGCCCCTGGGCACCTGGCCACCCGGGCCCCTGGTCCCAGGGGGTCAGGGTGACCTCCGGGAGGAACCCTGATGCCCCGGGCGGCCCCGGCGTGTGACGATCGGGGTATGCCAGCCACCACCCCTGCTCCTGCGACGGGCGCGTCCTACCTGAAGCCGCCCGACCCGGCGGACCCGCCGGCGCGCAAGCTCTACCGCAGCTCCGAGGGCCGGATGATCGGCGGAGTGGCGCGCGGGCTCGCCGGGCACCTCGGGCTGCCGGTGTCGTGGGTGCGTGTGGTGTTCGTGGTGCTCGCGACGTTCAACGGCCTCGGCATCCTGCTCTACGCGCTCTTCTGGTTCTTCGTGCCGCTCGGCGTCGGCGGGGTGAGCGAGGCCAAGGAGCCGCGCGACGCCAAGTCCTGGCTGGCCGGACGGCGGCCCGACAAGGGCCAGATCCTCGCGCTCATCGCGCTGTTCATCGGCCTCGGCGTCCTCGTCAGCAATCTGAACCTGGGCGCGGCCAACGCCGCGATCTGGCCGCTGCTCGTCATCGGCCTCGGCGTCGCCCTCGTCTGGCGGCAGGCCGACAACGCCCGCCGCAGCCGCTGGGTCGAGATGAGCCAGGGCAAACGGTTCTGGCCGATCGCCCGTGGCGCGGCCGGTGTGCTGCTGGTCGGGGCCGGGGTCACCGGCTTCCTCGTGGTGCGCAGTTCCGGCAGCCACCTCGGCGGCATCCTACAGGCGGCGCTCGCCGTGCTGGTCGGGGTGGCACTGATCGCCGGGCCCTACCTCGTACGTCTGACCCAGGACCTGTCCGCCGAGCGGCTGATGCGTATCCGGGCCCAGGAGCGTGCCGAAGTCGCCGCGCACGTCCACGACTCCGTACTGCACACCCTCACCCTCATCCAACGCAACGCCGAGGACCCGCGCGAGGTCGCCCGCCTCGCCCGCGCCCAGGAGCGCGAGCTGCGGGCCTGGCTGTACCGGCCGGAGGGCACCGGCAAGGAGGACGAGCCGACGAACTTCGCCGACGCCGTACGCAAGGCCGCCGCCGAGGTGGAGGACGCCCACGGGGTGCCCGTCGAGGTGGTCTGCGTCGGTGACTGCCCGCTGGACGACAATCTGGTCGCACAGATGGCAGCCGCACGCGAGGCAATGGTGAACGCGGCCAAGTACGGTGGCGACGAAGCGGTTCAGGTGTACGCCGAGGTCGAGGAGCGCAAGGTCTTCGTGTCCGTACGGGACCGGGGGCCCGGATTCGACCTCGACCAGGTGCCGGACGACCGCATGGGCGTCCGGCAGTCGATCATCGGCCGGATGCAGCGGAACGGCGGCGAGGCGCGCCTGCGCAGCGCACCGGGCGGGGGCACGGAAGTGGAACTCGAAATGGAGAGGGTGGCGTCATGACTGAGGACCGACGCGTAAGGGTCGTGCTCGTCGACGACCACCGGATGTTCAGGACCGGTGTACAGGCCGAGATCGGCGAGACCGAACGAACGGGTGTCGAGGTCGTCGGCGAGGCCGCCGACGTGGACCAGGCCGTCACGGTCATCACCGCGACCCGTCCCGAGGTCGTCCTCCTGGACGTGCACCTCCCCGGCGGCGGCGGTGTCGAAGTGCTGCGGCGCTGCGCACCGCTCATGGGCGACGCGGAGCGGCCGGTCCGCTTCCTGGCGCTGTCGGTCTCCGACGCCGCCGACGACGTCATCGGCGTCATCCGCGGCGGCGCGCGCGGCTACGTCACCAAGACCATCACCGGGCCGGATCTCGTGTCGTCCATCTTCCGGGTCTCCGACGGCGACGCCGTCTTCTCCCCGCGGCTGGCCGGCTTCGTCCTCGACGCCTTCGCCTCGACGGACGCCCCGCCGGTCGACGAGGACCTGGACCGCCTCACCCAGCGGGAACGGGAAGTGCTGCGGCTCATCGCGCGCGGCTACGCGTACAAGGAGATCGCCAAGCAGCTCTTCATCTCGGTGAAGACGGTCGAGTCCCATGTCTCGGCGGTGCTCAGAAAGCTGCAGCTCTCCAACCGGCACGAGCTGACGCGGTGGGCGACGGCACGGCGCCTGGTCTGAGGGCCGGCGGGTCCGAGGCCGTCGGGTTCAACGGCCTCGGCGCGGGCGCGGCCCTACGGCTCAGGCGGCCGGGGCCGGGTCCGCGAGGCCGTCGATGACCAGGTCGGAGAGCCGGACCTGGTACCAAGACGGTCTGGCTGGTGCTGTCGGCCCAGTTCTCGGCCCATGGGAAGAACGGTTTTCGCGCACCCCAGGCTGATCCGGCGTCAGAACCACCCGAGCGGCCGGTGGTACGGGACGGAACGCGCCCGCGCCGCCCCACCCCACCTGCCGCACCTGACCCCGAGCAGCGTTCTCAGGGGCCGTACTCACGACGGGCGGCTCGCGCCCGCGAAGGGCATTTCGTTGATCGGGGCGATGCGGATCGGGGCGCCCGGGTGGGGGGCGTGGATCATTTGGCCGTTGCCGATGTAGAGGCCGACGTGGCTGATGCCGGAGTAGAAGAACACCAGGTCGCCGGGTTGGAGTTGGGACTCGGAGACGCGTTGGCCGGCGTTGATCTGGGTGTACGTGGTGCGGGGGAGTGAGACGCCCGCGGCCTTCCAGGCGGCCTGGGTGAGGCCGGAGCAGTCGTAGGAGGACGGTCCGGTGGCGCCCCAGACGTACGGGAGGCCGAGGGCGCTGTAGGCGAAGGCGACGGCCTGGGCGGCGCGGGCGGAGGGTGCCTGGACGGCGCCGGGGGCGATCGGGACGCGGTCGGTGGAGCGGTCGGCGTGCTGAGTGCCGGATGTCGTCCCGGTGTCGTCGCCGCCGTCGTCCACACTGGCCCGCTGGGCGGCCGTGAGGCGGTCCAGGAGGACCTGGGCGTCGTGCAGCTTGGTCTCGATGGTGCGCTTGTGCTCCGCGAGCTTCGTCTGGGCGTCGCTGAGGGCGGCGAGTTTGGCGTCCGCCGCGTCGTGCGTCGTGGTGATCTCCCGCTGCTGCTCGCCGAGGGTGCGCAGGATGTCGGCCTCCCGGCCGCTCACCTGGTCGATGAGGGCGGCACGTTCGAGATATGTGTCGGGGGTGGAGTCCAGGGCGAGCTGCATGGCCGGGTCGATGCCGCCCGAGCGGTACTGCGCGGCGGCGATGGCGCCGATCTGGTCGCGGGTGGCGTTGAACCGGGCGGTCTTGCGGGCCATCTCGTCCTGGAGCCTGCCCACGTCGGCGCGGGCGGTGTCGGCCGCCTCCTTGGCGCCGTTGTACTGCTCGGTGGCCTGTTCCGCCTGCTCGTACAGGGCGTCGACCCGGGTCTTGACCTCGCCGACGCTGAGCTGCGGGTCGGCGTGGCCGGTCTCGCCGAAGGCGGTGACCGACGCGGCTCCCGCCATGGCGAGGGTGGCCGCGGTTCGTGCGGTGGTTCCGGTGAGTGAGCGCTGCTTGGGCTTTCTGTGCGACGCCACGCGGCCGTCACTCCTTTGTGCCTAGCTGGTGCCCGCCTGCTGAGACCTCGATCCGGCGGCGTCCGCACGGGGAAGCGGAACACCGCCGGATCTTCGGCGGGGGTGGCCGTGCCGTCGGGTCCGACGGCAGTGGGGTTCGGCCACCTGGAGGAGGACGCTAAACCTGGGGGGTACGGAGGAGTACGGCGTAGAGCAGGTCTGGTCCCAATCGGCCGTTGGGTGATCGTCATTGATCAGTGTTCGACGGGTGACATGGCCACTTGCAGAACGGCCTTGACCGATGGGGCAGTTGTCACTCCGTGGGCGACTCGTCCCTGCTACGGGGCGTGCCCGATCTCCGCGGCCTGCGCGGCCACAGAGCCGTTCCGACCGCGTACGCCGCGGCGCACACGGCGGACACCGCGACCGCCGGGCCCCAGGCACTGCCGTCGGAGGGGGCGAACGCGGCGAAGAGGACCAGACCGCTCGCGCCGTACGCGGTCAGCGGGATGTGGCGCGAGCGCAGCTGGCGGATGCCCGCCGGGCCGGCGGCGCAGGCGTCGACGATGAGGAGATAGGTCAGCAGCAGGGCCGTGACGCACGACGCCAGCCAGACGGGCGGCGCGCTGAACGCGGCGAGGACGACGCAGCCGACGGCGAAGACCGTGTTGCGGTGCTGGGACAGCAGCGCGGCTTTACGGGCCGAGTACTGGACCGGGCGCCGGACGAGCGGCGGGGCCGCCCACCAGGCCAGCACGACCGCGGCGAGCGGCGTCAGTACGTCGCCCATCGTGGGGGAGCCGGTGACGGCCGGATCGCAGGCCGCGAGCGCCAGTGCGACGCCGAGGCCGCGCACCGGCCGGACCGGGACCTGGGGGAGGGTCATGGCGGAGGACGCGGACGAGGACACCGTGGCGGGTTCCGGGGACAGGGAGGGAGTCATCGGGTCCTGCCCTGGATTCGGGTGCGGAGCAACGGTGCGAGGTTCAGGTCGAGGCTCTTGCCGGCCGACTGGGCGACGACCGGGATGCCGCGTTCCCGCAGCGCGAACCGCATCGCCGCCCGGTCGGCGAGCCAGAGCCGTCGGGCCAGGTGTCCGACGGTGTCGCCGGGCGCGATGTACGGGGCGCCGGTCGGGATCTCGATGACGACGAGAGGGTTGCCGCGTTGCGCGAGATCGCCCAGCACTTCGAGGATCCGCTCGTCGGCGAGCTGGGTGATCGCGTAGACGAGGGCGCCGCGGGGCAGCGCGGGCGGCGGCAGGCGCTGGAGGGCGGGGACGGAGTAGCCGAGGTCCTTGCGGACCTCCAGCACGCTCTCGACGATCCGGTAGAAGTAGCCCCCGCCGGAGCCCGGTTGCAGCCAGCGCAGCGTGCCGCCGATCGACACCAGGCCGACCCGGTCGTGGCTGCGCAGATAGGCGCGGGTGAGGCCGGCCGCGGCGCGCACCGTCTCGTCGAGTCCTGAGGCCCTGGTCGCGGGGTCGATGAAGTCGACGAGCGCGTCGACCAGCACGACGGTGTCGGCGGTGCGTTCGGCGGCGAACTGGTTGATCTGGATGCTGCCGCGCCGGGTGGTCGAGGGCCAGTGGATGCGCCGCTGCCGTTCGCCCCAGATGTGCGGGCGCACCCCGACGACCTCGATGCCGTCGCCGTTCTGCCGGGCGGTGTGCTCGCCGAGGCGGTCCGGCAGCCGGACCGGGATGGGGGTGAGAGAGGCCTGGGTGGGCACCGGGAAGACCTGGATCTCACCGAGTTCGGCCCGCACGGTGCGACGGGCGAGCCCGCCGGTGTCGTAGACGTCCACATCGACGGTGCCCAGGCTCCAGCGACCCCAGCGGCGGGCGGTGAGGGCGAGTTCGACGACGGGGCCGGCCACGGCGAGCGAGGTCAGCTCGACGCCCGGCCCGAGGGTGATGCCCGGGTCGATCCAGCCCGCGGCGCCGTCGAAGTCCAGCCGGATGCGGACGGCGATGTCCTCGTTCTCGAAGCAGCGGCCCGGCCCGGTCTCGACGGCGGCGCTCAGCCGGCTCGGCCGGCCGGACGTCAGCACAGCTCCCCCCGCCGCTCCCGGCCCGGCGAGTACGAGCAGGACGACCGGGCCCGCGGCCAGCGCCAGCAGCCACGCGTGGCCGGTGAGGAGCGCGGCGGCGGCCGCCACGGCGGCCACCGTGAGCAGCCGCAGGGCGCGGTCGCCGGCCCGCCAGCCGGGCGGCGGCGGGGACGGCGGTTCGGCCGGTTCCGCC
>NZ_JAAGLX010000260.1:0-293 GCF_010548325.1 Streptomyces sp. SID13666
CCGTCGTCCTCGTCGCCGGCCGTCGGCTCCGCCAAGCGCCACCAGGCCGAGCAGGAGTCCCTGGTCAACGAGGTCTTCGAGATCTGACCACGGGCGCACGACACCACGTGCGACAAGGGCCGGGCCCGCCACCTGAATCCAGGTGGCGGGCCCGGCCCTTGTCCGTGCCCAGGCGGTGCGCTAGGTGCCCTGGGGCTCGAAGTCCCAGAACGGCCGGGTGCGGGACCGGGCGGAGACGGTGTGGACGTGCTGGGCGCCCTGCGTCGCGGACAGCGAGGCGAGCGCCTCCTCCT
>NZ_JAAGLX010000261.1:0-292 GCF_010548325.1 Streptomyces sp. SID13666
TGGTGTGGTGCAACGGCCGTACGTCCGCCCAGGGCTTCTACGAGCATCTCGGGTTCACCGCGACCGGCGAGGAGTTCATCGTCGAACCGAGCGGACCGCACTTCATATTCATGATCAAGACGGCCGGCTGATCACGAGGGCGTCCTCGTGATCAGCCGGCCGGCCCGGCCGGATCAGCTCGACAGGTAGAACGCCAGCAGTCCGGAGGCGTCCATGTCGAGCGCGGGCTCGGAGCTCTGCCAGGACCGGACGTCGTCGACATAGCGACTTCCGCGCCCGGTGAAGGTCCCGA
>NZ_JAAGLX010000262.1:0-254 GCF_010548325.1 Streptomyces sp. SID13666
TGCGGTTCGGGGGGTCTGGTGCTTACATATCGGGTGTGAAGCGCATCCGATCTGAAGGAAGGTGGGGCGTGCGTGACTGGAGAGATCACAGGCTCGACGGTGCCGCGTAGGCAGCTCGGTCGGCACCCAGGGTCCTTCGCAAGATCGTGATCGGTCCGGTTTCGTCGGGTGTCGACGTGATGCCGGGTTTCGTGTCTGCGGGGTGGGGTCGGGAAGCAGTGCAGGCACGGTCGCAGTGATCATGTGAGTGTCGA
>NZ_JAAGLX010000263.1:0-252 GCF_010548325.1 Streptomyces sp. SID13666
GCGGCCTGTCCATCATCGAGGCGCCCGATCTGGACGCCGCGCTGGACTGGGGCCGCAAGAGCGCCCGGGCGACCACCCTCCCGATCGAGGTACGCCCCTTCTACTGGGAAGCCACCGGCTGATGCCTGACCTGCCGGCCGTCCCCTCCCCGGAAGTCGAACAGGTCTTCCGTGCGGAGTACGGCCGCTCGGTGGCGGTCCTGGTCCGCGTCTTCGGCGACATCGACATCGCCGAGGAGGCGGTCCAGGACGC
>NZ_JAAGLX010000264.1:0-251 GCF_010548325.1 Streptomyces sp. SID13666
CGAGGCTGCGCAGCGAGGTTTGCCCCGTTTCGATGCGCCAGATCTTCGGCTCCGACCACTCCAGCTTGGCAGCGGCGGCCTTGACCGTCAGCCGACATTGGTTGCGCAGCTCACGTAGGTGCCGACCCAGGGTCCTTCGCAAGATCGTGATCGGTCCGGTTTTGTCAGGTGAGGCCGAGGGTCTGGACGGGGCGGCGGTAGTCGCGGGCGGTGTGTCGTAGGGCGGCGGCGATGTTGGTGTGGCCGTCCTG
>NZ_JAAGLX010000265.1:0-246 GCF_010548325.1 Streptomyces sp. SID13666
ACACCCGGTGGTGGCGGCAGCACCTCGCCCACGCCCTCGACCACCCCGCCCCGCAACAACGGCGGCGGTGGGAACAACAACGGTTTCTCCGACTGACGGATGAGCCGTCAGCAGTGCGGCCGGGGCCATGCGGCAGGATGTCCGGCATGACGAGCGTGCGCGAAGACGACCAGCTGGAGGCCCTCGTGCCGCCGACCGACGAGGATCCGCTGGCCGCATCCGCCAGCGAGGTCATCGGCGGGCCGC
>NZ_JAAGLX010000266.1:0-235 GCF_010548325.1 Streptomyces sp. SID13666
CGTTCCTTGAGAACTCAACAGCGTGCCAAAAGTCAACGCCAGACTTAAAACACCCCGGGCGGAACCCATTCGGGTTTCGTTTGGTGGTTCCTTTGAAAAAGTCCTTCCGCCCTCCGGTCCTTCGGGATGGGAACTGGTGGGAGGCAATTACACAGCGAGGACGCTGTGCACCACGGGCCTTATTCCGGCCGGTGGTGCCGCTCTTGCGTGGAGACATTCACGGAGAGTTTGATCC
>NZ_JAAGLX010000267.1:0-235 GCF_010548325.1 Streptomyces sp. SID13666
CGTTCCTTGAGAACTCAACAGCGTGCCAAAAGTCAACGCCAGACTTAAAACACCCCGGGCGGAACCCATTCGGGTTTCGTTTGGTGGTTCCTTTGAAAAAGTCCTTCTGCCCTCCGGTCCTTCGGGACGGGAACTGGTGGGAGGCAATTACACAGCGAGGACGCTGTGCACCACGGGCCTTATTCCGGCCGGTGGTGCCGCTCTTGCGTGGAGACATTCACGGAGAGTTTGATCC
>NZ_JAAGLX010000268.1:0-225 GCF_010548325.1 Streptomyces sp. SID13666
ACGACCCCGCACCGCACGCCGGCCGCGGTCGAGGCGAGGGTGTGTGCACTGCGGCAGGCCCGCAAGCTGGGACCGGCCCGGATCGGACCGATCCTGGGCCTGCCCGCCTCGACCGTCCACCGGATCCTGACCCGTCACCACCTGCACCGCCTCGCGTGGCTCGACCGGCCCACCGGCACCCTCATCCGCCGCTACGAACGCGAACGGCCCGGCGAACTCATCCAC
>NZ_JAAGLX010000026.1:0-126131 GCF_010548325.1 Streptomyces sp. SID13666
CCACCACGGGTGCTGCCCGCGCTGCGCGGCGTGCCAGTCGGAGCGGCGGTGGTGCCCGCGCCGGCAGCGGCCGCGCCGGCGGGGCGACGGCCACGGCCGCGCGTCCCGGAGACCTTGTTCGTCTTCGGCTTGGCGGCTTCCTGGGCGGCGGCGTGCACCGGGTCGTGAATGGTGACGGCACTGCCGGACGGCTTGCGGGCACCGGTGACGCGCACCAGCTCGGGGTCGCCGGGGCGGACCCGCGCGGTGTGCGGCTTGATACCGGCCAGCGCCATCAGGCGGGCGTTCTCCCGGCGCTGCGCGGGCAGCACCAGGGTGATGACGGTGCCGGACTCGCCGGCCCGCGCGGTACGGCCGCCACGGTGCAGGTAGTCCTTGTGGTCGCCGGGCGGGTCCACGTTCACGACCATGTCGAGCCCGTCGATGTGGATACCGCGGGCGGCGACGTTGGTGGCGACCAGCGCGGTGGCCTTGCCGGTACGGAACTGGTCCAGGGCACGGTTGCGCTGCGGCTGGGACTTCCCGCCGTGCAGGGCGACGGCGGTGACGCCGGCGGCCAGCAGGTGCTTGGTGAGCCGGTCTGCGCCGCGCTTGGTGTCGACGAACATGATCACGCCACCCTCGCGGGCGGCGATCTCGGCGGTCACGGCGCGCTTGGTGTCGTCGTCCACGTGCAGCACGTGGTGCTCCATGGTCGTCACGGTCGCGGCCGACGGGTCGACCGAGTGCGTGACCGGGCTGTGCAGGAAGCGCTTGACCAGCCGGTCGACGTTCTTGTCCAGGGTGGCGGAGAAGAGCATCCGCTGGCCGTTCGGCTTCACCTGGTCGAGCAGCTTGGTGACCTGGGGCAGGAAGCCCATGTCGGCCATCTGGTCGGCCTCGTCCAGGACGGTGATCTCGACCCGGTCGAGCATGCAGGCCCGGCGGTCGATCAGGTCGGCGAGCCGGCCCGGGGTGGCGACGAGGATCTCGGCGCCGTTGCGCAGCGCGGCGATCTGGCGCGTGATGGACGCACCGCCGACCACCGTCGTCTGGCGCAGCCCGAGCACCTGGGCGTAGGGCGCGAGCGCCTCGGTGACCTGGGTCGCGAGCTCACGCGTCGGCACCAGGACGAGCGCCAGCGGGTGCTTGGCCTCGGCCCGCTGCCCGGCGGTGCGGGTCAGCATCGGGAGCCCGAAGGCGAGGGTCTTGCCGGAGCCGGTACGGCCACGGCCCAGCACGTCCCGGCCGGCGAGCGCGTCGGGCATCGTCGCGGCCTGGATCGGGAACGGCTCGGTGACGCCGTTGGCGTTCAGCGCGGTGACCAGCGCGGGAGAGATGGAGAGTTCTGAGAACAACTTCAAGGGGGAACCTTCCTCGTGACGGAGACGAGGGAGGTCCCTCGGCGCCAGGGGCCGTCCGGCGGATCGCGGACTGCCTCTTCGACGCCTGCGGACCGGCGTCCTGCGGCGCTCATCGGAGCGCCGCACTTGTTTTGTTTCCGCTGCGCGCGAGAGGCCCGCACCGTGCGGTGCGGGCCTCTCGCTACTGGGCGCGATGAGCGCTCAGGGGTGCCTCAGAGAGGGCGGATGTTCTCGGCCTGCGGGCCCTTCTGGCCCTGCGTGACGTCGAACTCGACCTTCTGGCCCTCGAGCAGCTCACGGAAGCCCTGGGTGGCGATGTTCGAGTAGTGGGCGAAGACGTCAGCGCCGCCGCCGTCCTGCTCGATGAAGCCGAAGCCCTTTTCGGAGTTGAACCACTTCACGGTTCCGGTAGCCATGTCTGTCTCCCTAATGGGTGCAGTTAATACAGCACCCGCACTTTACGGATGCCGCGTCGCCGCGATGATCTCCCCACACCGGACATGACGCCGGTAAAACAAATGTGCGCCTGGCCGCAAGGACCGGGCGCACATGGAGTTCATGGGTACCACAACTGCAACGCAGCCCACTGTACCAGAAACGTCGCGGACGATCATCCCGAAAGCGGTCGCGCCGCATGACCTGTGTCACACAGCGCGACCGCCGGGTTCGGGCCGATCAGCCGGTCGAGCGTGCCCTCAGAGGATCCTCAGGGCGTCCGTTCCGGATCAGAAGGTGAGCTTCCAGCTGTTGATGTAGCCGCTGTCGACGCTGTACACGTCCTGCACCTTGAGCCGCCACGTGCCGTTCGCGACCTCGCTGGAGGCGTTGACCGTGTAGGTGGCGACCACGTTGGCCGCGGAGTCCGACCCGCTGGAGTTCTTCAGCCGGTAGGTGCTGCCGTCGGGGGCGACCAGGTCGATGACCAGGTCACCGCGGTAGGTGTGGACGATGTTGACGCCCACCTGCAGGGTGCTCGGGGCGTTGCCGGTACGTCCGGTCACCGCGATGTTGGAGTAGACCGCCGCGCCGTGGTCCGGGATCGAGACGTCGGTGGTGTTCTCGAAGACGTTGCCGCCACCACCGGTGGGGCTGATCGTCCAGTTGAACGTGGCCGAGCCGGTGGCGTTGGTGGAGTCCTTCGCCGTGACCGTCACGCTGTTGTTGCCGACCGTGGTCGGCGTACCGGAGATCAGGCCGCTGGAGGCGTTGATCGACAGGCCGGCCGGCAGGCCGGTGGCCGTGTAGGTCAGCGCGCCGCCGTTGGTGCTGCTGGCCTGGATCTGCAGGCTCGCGGCGGTGTTCACGACGGTGTTCTGGTCGGCCGGCTTGGTGACGGTGACGCCACTGGTCGGAACCCGTGCGCCGACGCCGATGGCGGCCCAGGTGTTGGCGACCGTGTTCCACGTCGCGCTGCCGGATCCGTACAGGTCAGCGGTGGCCTGCAGGCTCTGGGTGCGGGCGGCCGCGTAGTTGGTGGTCGAGGTGAAGCGCTCGCTCAGCGCCTTGTACCAGATCTTCGAGGCGGCGTCCCGGCCGATGCCGGGAACCGGCAGGTTGTCGGCGGTCGGGCTGTTGTACGTGACGCCGTTGATCACCTTCGTGCCGCTGCCCTCGGACAGCAGGTAGAAGAAGTGGTTCGCCGGACCGGACGAGTAGTGCACGTCCAGGTTGCCGATGCCGGAGTACCAGTTGTCGGGCGACGTCCCGTCGCGCGAGGGCTTGTCCTGGTAGCGCAGCGGGGTGCCGTCGCCGTTGATGTCGATCTTCTCGCCGATGAGGTAGTCACCGACGTCGCTGGCGTTGTTGGCGTAGAACTCGACCGAGCTGCCGAAGATGTCGGACGTCGCCTCGTTGAGGCCGCCGGACTCACCGCTGTAGTTCAGGCCGGCGGTGTTGGAGGTGACGCCGTGGCTCATCTCGTGGCCCGCGACGTCGATCGCCGTCAGCGGCTTGTTGTTGCCGCTGCCGTCCCCGTACGTCATGCAGAAGCAGCCGTCGTCCCAGAAGGCGTTGACGTAGGCGTTGCCGTAGTGAGTGCGGGAGTACGCGCCGACGCCGTCGTTGCGGATGCCGGTGCGGCCCATCACGTTCTTGTAGAAGTCCCAGGTCAGCTGGGCGCCGTAGGCCGCGTCGACGCCCGCTGTCTCGGCGTTGGACGGAAGGCCGTTGCCCCAGGTGTCCGAGGACTTCGAGAAGAGCGTGCCGGTCCCGGAGGAGCCGTGGTTGAGGTTGTACGTCTTGTGGCCGCCACGGGTGCCGTCGGTCATCGTGTACGTCGAGCCGGACTGCGTGGTGCCGATGGTGACCTGGCCGCTGTACTCGCTGTTGCCGACGCCGGTCTCGATGCCCTGGTACTCGAAGAGCCGGGAACCGGTCTTGGCGTCGGTGATGACGTGCAGCTGGTTCGGGGTGCCGTCGTCCTGCAGTCCGCCGACGACGGACTCCCAGGCCAGGGTCGGCACGCCGGTGGCAGCCCAGACGACCTTGCGCGGGGAGCCGGCCAGTGCCGGGCTCTTCGCGCCGTCCGCCTTGGCCCGGCTGATCGCGAAGGACTTCGCGGAGTCGGCGCTCGCGGTGGCCGTGGTGCTCGCCACCGCTATCTCGGCGTTGGTCGCCCGGTTGACGCTCGTGGTGGCGCCGGCCGGCGTACTCGCGATGACCAGGTCGCCGCCCAGGACGGGCAGGCCGTCGTAAGTGCGCTGGTACCGGGTGTGCACGGTGCCGTCGGCGTCCCGCAGAACGCTGGTCGGGATGAGCCGCTCCTTGGCGCCGAGCCGCAGTTCGCCCGCGGTGCGGGCGACGTTGGCGTTGGCGTCGGCCATCAGCGTCGCGCGCTGGGAGGCCGAGAGGGCGGCCGGCATACCGCCGGCGCGGGGCTGGGCGTGGGAAGCGCTCTGTGCGTCGGTGCCGGCCGCGGCGGTGCCCGAGGGCAGCGCTACGGCTAGCAGTGCGGCGGTGGCGGCGAGTGCGCCTGCCGCGACTGCCTTGCGGGGGGATCGTCTCACTACGGAACTCCTTCTGCGGCGGCCGCGGGGTCGGGCCGTGAACAGACGGGCAGGTGGGGTTGTGTGCTGCCCGGGTAGAGCGACGTGCGGGTGGGACGTGCGTGACCGCTGCGGCTGCACAGACCCGTGGTGCTGTTGGGGGAGTGCTGTACGGCGGCTGCGGGAAGAGTGCCACTGTTTACCGGTACATGTCATTGGGGTGGCGAAAACTTGGCCGATTTCCGTCCGTTGACCGATGAGCGGCGCCCGTTATACGGACGCCGCTGCGTCGAATCGCGGGCCGGTCCGGCCGCGGCCAGGTCAGCGGGCCCGTACCGGACCGCCCCGGTCAGACCAGGCTGTCCCGCCAGGCCTCGTGCAGATCCGCGAACCGGCCATGGTCCGCGATCAGTTCGGCGGGGGCCCCGTCCTCGACGATCCGGCCGCCCTCCATGACCAGCACCCGGTCGGCGATCTCCACCGTCGAGAGCCGGTGCGCGATGATCACCGCGGTCCGGCCGCGCAGCACCGTGTCCATCGCGTGCTGCACCGCTCGTTCACCCGGCACGTCCAGCGAGGACGTCGCCTCGTCCAGGATGAGGACGGCGGGATCGGCGAGCAGTGCCCGCGCGAACGCCACCAACTGCCGCTGGCCGGCGGAGATCCGGCCGCCGCGCTTGCGGACGTCCGTGTCGTAGCCGTCCGGCAGCGCGGAGATGAAGTCATGTGCTCCGATCGCTTTCGCGGCCCGCTCGACCTCCTCGCGTCCGGCATCGGGTCTGCCGATCGCGATGTTCTCAGCGACCGTCCCGGAGAACAAGAAGGCCTCCTGGGTCACCATCACGACTCCACGTCGCAGCTCCGGCAGCGCGAGTTCCCGCAGCGGGACGCCGTCCAGCGTGATCCGGCCGTCCGTCGGGTCGTAGAAGCGGGCCAGCAGCTTGGCGAGGGTGGACTTGCCGGCGCCGGTCGCCCCGACCACCGCCACCGTCTGCCCGGCCGGAATCCGCAGATCGAAGACCGGGAGGATCTCGCCGCCGGTGCGGTACGCGAAGCGCACGCCGTCGAAGAGCACCTCGCGGCCCGGCAGCTCGCCGCCGCGGCCGGGCAGCTCGCGGGGTTCCTCGGGTTCGGGCACCGAGGGGCGCTGCGCCAGCAGGCCGGCGATCTTCTCCAGCGACGCGGCGGCCGACTGGTACGAGTTGAGGAACATCCCGAGCCGGTCGATGGGGTCGTACAGCCGCCGCAGGTACAGCACGAACGCCGCCAGCACCCCCAGCGCCAGACCGCCGCCCGCCACCCGGTACGCGCCCCACACCACGATTCCGGAGATCGCCGCGTTGGCCATCAGCCGGGATCCGACGACATAGCGCGCCATCTCCAGGATCGCGTCCCCGTTGATCCGCTCATGGGTGCCGTTGAGCACGGCGAAGTCCGCCTCGTTCGGCTTCTCGCGGCGGAACGCCTGGACCGGCCGGATGCCGTTCATCGTCTCGGTGAACTTCACGATCACCGCGGCGATGGCCGTGGACCGCTTGCGGTAGACGACCATCGAGCGCTTCTGGAAGGACCGGATCATCAGATACAGCGGGGCGCAGGAGAACAGCGCCGCCAGTCCCAGCTTCCAGTCCAGCCAGAGCAGGATCACCGAGATGTAGACCGACGACAGGACGACGCCGAGCAGCTCCTCCATGCCCTCGGTCAGCAGCTCGCGCAGCGATTCGACGTCCGAGGTGGCGCGCGCGATCAGCCGGCCCGAGGTGTAGCGCTCGTGGAAATCCAGGCTGAGCGCCTGCGCGTGCCGGAAGATCCGGCCGCGCAGATCGATCAGCACATCCTGGCTCACCCGGGCCGCGACCCGGATGAACGCCCGTTGCAGCAGCCCGGAGGCCAGCGCGCAGCCCAGGTAGACGCAGGCGAGCAGGATCAGCGGGCCGTGCCGGCCGTCGCGCAGCGCCGGGATCGCCCGGTCGATGGCGTACGCCACCAGCAGCGGCCCGGCCTGCACGGCGGCCTGCTGCACCAGCAGCAGCACCGTCGCCACCCAGACCCGGCGGGTGTGCGGCGTCAGCAGCGACTTCAGCAGGGTGAGCTGCGCGCCCTTGGGGGAGGGGAGCACATCCTTCGTGAACGGGTCGTCCGGGGCCGGCGGCCGGATCGGGTCGTCCACGGCGCCGGCCGGCTCCTCCCCGGAACCGGCCTGCCCGGTCTGTTCGGCCACGGAGGTCATCGGGCCACGCTCCTCTCGCTGTCGCCGGACATCAGATGGCGGTACTCCGCGCTGTCGGTCAGCAGTTCGTGATGGGTGCCGACGGCGGTGATGCGGCCCTCGGACATCAGGGCGACGCGGTCGGCGAGCATGACCGTGGACGGCCGGTGCGCCACGACGAGCGCGGTGGTCTCCGCCAGGACCTCGCGCAGCGCGGCCTCGACGAGCGCCTCGGTGTGCACGTCCAGCGCGGACAGCGGGTCGTCCAGCACCAGGAAGGCCGGACTGCCGACGACGGCACGGGCCAGCGCGAGCCGCTGCCGCTGGCCGCCCGACAGGCTCAGCCCCTGCTCGCCGACCTGGGTGTCCAGACCGTGCGGCAGCCGGGCGACGAAGTCGCACTGGGCCGTCTCCAGCGCCCGCAGGACGGCGGCCTCGTCGGCGCCGCCCGGCCCCGCGCCCATCGCCACGTTCTCCCGCACGGTCGCGGAGAACAGCGTCGGCTCCTCGAAGGCGACAGCGACCAGTTCGCGCAGCCGCTCCCGGGACAGCAAGGCGATGTCGGCGCCGTCGAGCGTGATCCGGCCACCGGTGGCGTCGTGCAGCCGGGGGATCAGCGCGGTGAGCGTGGTCTTGCCGCAGCCGGTGGCGCCGACCAGCGCCATCGTCTCGCCGGGGCGGATGTGCAGATCGATGCCGTGCAGCAGGTCGGGGGTGTTCTCCGGCGCGTCCGGGTAACGGAAGCGGACGGCCTCGAACCGCACCCCGTCCAGGGCCCCGGCGGGCTCGGCGTCGAAACCGGCGGCGTCGGCCTCCGCGGCGTCGATCGCCTCGAAGAACCGGTCGGCCGCCGTCGCCGACTCGTTGCTGATCGCCAGCAGGAAGCCGAGCGACTCCACCGGCCAGCGCAGCGCGAGCGCGGTGGTCAGGAACGCGACGAGGGTGCCGGCCGAGAGCTCGCCGTCGGACACCTGCACGATCCCGAGGATCAGCGCCGCGCCGATGGCGACCTCGGGCAGCGTCATGATCAGCGCCCAGATGTCCGCCAGCAACGTCGCCTTGTGCAGTTCGGTACTTCGCAGCCCGTGCGCCTTCGCCCGGAACGCCTCGGTCTGGCTGCGGTGCCGGCCGAACGCCTTGATGATCCGCACGCCGAGCACCGACTCCTCGACCACCGTGGCCAGGTCGCCGGCCTGGTCCTGCGCGGAGCGGGCGGCCAGCGAGTACCGGGCCTCGAACACCGAGCAGAGGATCACCAGCGGGACGATCGGCAGCAGCAGCACCAGCCCGAGCGTCCAGGCCTGGGAGAACAGGATCGCGAAGCCCAGCACGATCGCGGCGCCGTTCACCACCAGGAACACCAGCGGGAACGCCAGGAACATCCGCAGGATCTGCAGGTCCATCGTGGCGCGCGACAGCAACTGCCCGGAGGCCCAGCGGTCGTGGAAGGCGACGGGCAGCCGCTGCAGATGCCCGTACAGGGCGGAGCGCATCGACGCCTCGACGCTCGCCAGCGGCCGCGCCACCAGCCAGCGCCGCAGCCCGAACAGCCCGGCCTCCAGCAGGCCGAGGAGCAGCAGCACGCCGCCGCCGAGCCACACCCCGGACGGGTCGTGGTCCGCGACCGGGCCGTCCACCATCCATTTCAGGACGAGCGGGATCAGCAGCGCCATGCTCGACGCGAGGACGGCCGCCACCGCGGAGCCGGCCAACCGGCCGCGGATGGGGCGTACATACGGCCACAGCCGCAGTAGGGAGCGAACGGCGGATCGGGGTCCGGGGGGCGCGGGGTCAGAAGTCGCTTCAGGCATCGATTCGACGATACGGGCGACCACCGACAGCGCTCATCCGGTTTTTCCGGCCGGTTGTGCCACCCGACGCAGATTGCGGATCGCCGGCACCGACAACAGCGACACACAGACCACCAGGGACACCACGCTGCCCGCCAGCAGCACATGGCGCGCGCCGAACGCGGACGACGCCGGCCCGGACAGCGCCTGGCCCACCGGCAGCATCGCGACCGACCCGGCGACCTCGTAAGCGTGGATCCGGTTCAGGATCTCGCCGGGCACCTGGGTCTGCACGCTGGTCGCCCAGTTCACGCCCCAGTACGCCCAGGCGGAACCGGCGACGAAGATGCAGCCGCAGATGGCCGGTACCGGCAGGTGCAGACCGACGGACGCCGGGTACAGCGCGCTGCCGAAGAGGGCGGTGGCTCCCGCCCGCAGCGGGAAGTGCGACCGGAACCGCATCGCGAGCAGCGCACCGAGCGCGGTGCCCGCGCCCAGGCAGGAGTTGACCAGGCCGTACGCCTTCGGGCCGTGCGCCGGCAGGATCTCACCGGCCGTGAGCGGCGTCACCGGGCCCATCACCGTCACCATGAAGACCATCCAGATCACGATGACCGTCCACATCCAGGTGCGGCCCCGGAACTCCCGCCACCCCTCGACGAGATCGGCCCGGAAGGTACTGGTCTTCGGCCCGGTGGTCTCATGGGCGACCGGCGGCAGCCGGAGCAGGAACACACAGACCGCGCTCACCCCGAAGGTGACCGCGTCCACCGCGATCACGCCGCCCGCCGACGCGAACGCCACCAGCAGCCCGGCGACCGCGGGACCGGCCAGCGCCATCATCGACTCGGCGGTCCGCACCACCCCGTTGGCACCCTGCACATCGGTGGCGACCCGCGGCACCGTACTGGCCACGCCGGGCTGGAACATCGCCGCGGCGACCCCGTTGACGGCGGTGATCGCGCACACCTGCCACAGCACCACGTGGTCGGCGAAGAACAGACCGGCCAGCAGCGCCATCATGCCGAGCCGTACGAGGTCGGCGCCGATCATCAGCAGCCGGGCGTTGAACCGGTCCGCGATCACGCCGCCGAATATCACCAGCCCGGCGAAGCACCCCATGTACGACGCCATCACCAGCCCGATGGCGCCGGCCCCGTACCCGTACTGCAGCAGCCCGGCGGCCATCGCCACCGGCAGCATGGAGTCGCCGAGCATGGCGACCGAGCGCGCGGTGAAGTACAGCCGGAAGTTGGCCGACCACAGCCCCGGGCCCTTCGCGGGCGCTGTGACGGACCCCGCCGCCGGACCGGTCGGCGGATCGATGAGGAGGGGGTTCTCGCAGGGCTGTGGCGCGGAGGAGGTCACAGGGATCGAGTGTGGACTGGACCAATTCTCCGTGTCCAGGGGTTTCAGTGGCTGGACGTCCGTGGGGCCGGAGTGGTGGTGGCCGGGAGGGCGCGCAGCAGCAGGAGGGAGCGCCCCGGCACCGTCACCGAGCCGCCCGCCGGGTATCCGGTGCCCGGTGGCCGGGACTGGTCCTCGGCGGTGGTGTCGAGGAGGAGTTCGTAGGAGTCGGCCCAGGGGTGGCCGGGGAGGGCGAAGCGGGCGGGGCGGTGCGAGGCGTGGGCGATGATCAGGAAGCTGTCGTCGGTGATGGGGACGCCCTGGGCGTCGCGCTGCGGGATGTCGTCGCCGGAGAGGTACATGCCGATGGTGTGCGACGAGGCGAACCAGTCGTCGTCGGTCATCTCCTGGCCCCCGGCGGTGAACCAGGTGAGGTCGGGCAGCCCGCCGGGGGTCTGGGAGCGGCCGGAGAAGAAGGCGCGGCGGCGCAGCACCGGGTGGGCGCGGCGCAGTGCGATGACACGCGCGGCCAGCGTGCTGAGCCCCCGCCAGTCGGGGTCGTCCAGCAGCGACCAGTCGATCCAGCTGATCTCGTTGTCCTGGCAGTACGCGTTGTTGTTGCCGCCCTGGGTGCGGCCCATCTCGTCACCGGCCACCAGCATGGGGACGCCGGTGGACAGCAGCAGCGTCGAGAGCAGGTTGCGCAGCTGGCGGCGGCGCAGGGTGTTGATCCCGGGGTCGGTGGTCGCGCCCTCGGCGCCGCAGTTCCAGGAGCGGTTGTCGTGGGTGCCGTCGTTGTTGTTCTCGCCGTTGGCCTCGTTGTGCTTGGACTCGTAGGAGACCAGGTCGCGCAGGGTGAAGCCGTCGTGCGCGGTGATGAAGTTGACCGAGGCGTACGGCCGCCGGCCGCCCCAGGCGTACAGGTCGCTGGAGCCGGAGAGCCGGTAGCCGAGGTCGCGTACGTCGTGCTGGGCGCCGCGCCAGAAGTCGCGCACCGCGTCCCGGTAGCGGTCGTTCCACTCCGTCCACAGCGGGGGGAACGCGCCGACCTGGTAGCCGCCCATCCCGACGTCCCACGGCTCGGCGATCAGCTTCACCCGCCGCAGGACCGGGTCCTGGGCGATGACGGCGAGGAACGGCGAGAGCATGTCGACGTCGTGCATCGAGCGGGCGAGCGCCGCGGCGAGGTCGAAGCGGAAGCCGTCGACGCCCATCTCCGTCACCCAGTAGCGCAGCGAGTCGGTGATGAGCCGCAGGACGTGCGGCTGCACGACGTGCAGGGTGTTGCCGCAGCCGGTGTAGTCGGCGTAGCGGCGCGGGTCGTCCTGCAGCCGGTAGTAGCCGCGGTTGTCGATCCCGCGCAGCGAGAGCGTCGGGCCCAGCTCACCGCCCTCGGCGGTGTGGTTGTAGACGACGTCCAGGATGACCTCGATACCGGCGGCGTGCAGGGCGCGCACCATCCGCTTGAACTCGCCGACCTGCTCGCCGCGGGTGCCGCCGGCCGCGTAGCCGGAGTGCGGCGCGAAGTAGCCGATGGAGTTGTAGCCCCAGTAGTTCTTCAGCCCGGCCCGCTCCAGGTGCTCCTCATGGGCGAACTGGTGGACGGGCAGCAGCTCGACGGCGGTGACGCCCAGCCGGGTGAGGTGCTCGATCGCGGCCGGGTGCGCCAGGCCCGCGTAGGTGCCGCGCAGCTCCTCCGGTATGCCGGGATGGCGCTTGGTGAAGCCCTTGACGTGCAGTTCGTAGATGACGGAGTCGGACCACGGCGTCTTGGGACGGTGGTCGTCGGACCAGTCGTCGTCATCGTGGACGACGACGCCCTTGGGCACGAGCGGGGCCGAGTCCCGGTTGTCGCGGACGGTGTCGGCGATCTGCCGCTCCGGCCAGTCACGGACGTGCGCGTAGACCTCGGAGGGCAGCGTGAAGTCGCCGTCCACCGCGCGGGCGTACGGGTCCAGCAGCAGCTTGGCGGGATTCCAGCGGGCGCCGGTCCACGGGTCCCAGCGGCCGCTGACCCGGTAGCCGTAGCGCTGGCCGGGCAGCACGCCGGGCACGAAGCCGTGCCAGATCTCGTGCGTCAGCTCGGTGAGCGGCGCCCGGGTCTCGGTGCCGTCCGCCTCGAAGAGGCACAGCTCCACGGATTCGGCGCCGCCCGCCCACAGCGCGAAGTTGGTGCCCGGCCGGCCGTCGGGGCCGGTGCGGAAGCGCGCGCCGAGCGGTTCGGAACTGCCGGGCCAGACCGTACGGGGCGCGCTCCCGGGCCCGGGGCCGCCTGCGGCCCCGGGGTCCGGGGTCGTCCCCGGAGCCTGCTCCTGAGCGGGCCCGGGGACGGCCGGCGGAGGGCTCGTCCGCAGGCCGTTCGGCCGGGGGACCGCCTCAACGGCCTCCATGGCCTCGTGCTCGCGTGTCTCTGACACGTGCTCGCCTCCCGCGGCTCGACAGGATCCAGCCGTACGCGACCGCGGCCACGGTACGGCGGAACCCCACGCGTCCCACTAAAGCCCTGGCCGGGCGCGGCCCTTCCCGGCGTCCCGTGCCGGGTCGGTGCCGTCTCCTCCTACCATTCCTTCCCCTCCGGACGCGTGCAGTCACCCGTGTGATCGGTGTCGTCCCTGTTGCCCTGCTGTTCCTGTACACATGGGCGGTGACACGTTTCCCCGGGGGTGCCGCTCTCGTTGACCCTGCGTGACGAATGTGGTGAGGCGCGCCCTGCGCGCCGGGGCGGGACTGGTAGGAGCGGTAGTACTCGGCGGGCTCCTCGCCGGATGCGGGGCGGGAGGCGGTGGCGACGTCGGCAGCAGGAGCGACGCCGCCGCCCCGAGGGACGTCGTCCCGCAGGTGTCGGAAGCGGTCATCAGCATCACGCCGGACGACGCGGCGCACGATGTGCTGCCCGACGGGCAGCTGCGGGTCGGAGTGGAGAAGGGCGAGTTGACGCAGGTCAAGGTGGCCGACGCCGAGGGCGTACCGGTCACCGGCACCCTCGCCGCGGACCACAGCGGCTGGCTGCCCACGGGCAAGCTGGCGCTCTCCACCCAGTACACGGTGGACGCCTACGCGGTGGACGGCCAGGGCCGCCGGGCCGCCAAGCACGCCGTGTTCACGACGCTGGTGCCCAAGCACAAGTTCATCGGCTTCTACACACCCGAGGCCGGATCCACCGTCGGTACCGGCATGATCATCACCATCAACTTCAACCGGCCGGTCACCGACCGTGCGGCGGTCGAGCGGGCGATCACCGTCCACGCGAAGCCCGCGGTGGACGTGGCCCCGCACTGGTTCGGCAGCCGGCGCCTCGACCTGCGCCCCAGGAAGCACTGGCGGGCCGGCACCGAGGTGACGATGTCGCTGCGGCTGAAGGACGTCGAGGGCGCCGACGGCATGTACGGCACCCAGTCCAAGGACGTCCGGTTCACCATCGGCCGCGACCAGACCAGCACCGTCGACGCGGACGCGCACACCATGACCGTGCGGCGCGAGGGCCAGTTGTTCAAGACGCTGCCGATCTCGGCCGGCAGCCCGGGGCACCCCACGTACCAGGGCACGATGGTGATCGCCGAGAAGTTCGCCCTCACCCGGATGAATGGCCAGACGGTCGGTTTCGGTGGGGAGTACGACATTCCGGATGTTCCGCACGCCATGCGCCTCACCCGCTCCGGGACGTTCCTGCACGGCAACTACTGGGCCGCGCCCGGGACCTTCGGCGTCACCAACACCAGCCACGGCTGTGTCGGGCTCGCCGATGTGAAGGGCGGCCGCTCGACGACGCCGGCGGGCTGGCTCTTCGAGCACTCGCTCGTCGGCGACACCGTCGAGGTGATCAACTCCCACGACCGCACGGTCGCGGCGGACAACGGCATGGGCGGCTGGAACCTCAGCTGGCAGGAGTGGCGCGCGGGTTCCGCCGCGTCCCTCGACTCCGCCGCGTCCCCGGAATCCGGCTCCAACCCCTGACGCGGCGCTCCCCGCGGTCCCTTCCGGGCCCGGTCCGCCCCCGGTCGACCACCGGGTGGGGGCCGGGCCCGGAGTCCGTTCCGGAAGCGGTTCCGGGGCCGGATCCTGCCTCGTGGCGCGTTCACAGCCGACTGGGACGGAATGGTGACATTCCCGTGTCACCGGGCCTACCTTGCGTGTGATTATCTGTCGTTTGCGTGAGCGGTATTACGCGCAGAAGCCCCAGCGGCTCTGCAGCGGCCACGCACAGGGGGGTCAGGGTCGGATCGGCCGGGCAGAATCGCTACCAGGGGTGCCGTAGCTGGGCATTCCGGACGCGTGGGCGGGCGGCCGTGTGAGGGGAGCAGAAAGTTGAAGCCGATACAGGCGGCGCCGGGCGCCAGGCAGACGTTGCTGGCACTGGCGCTGGGGGCGCTGCTGTTGATGACCACCGCATGCGGTGGCGGCGGCACGAACACCGGCAGCACCGGCGGTGCCGGTGGTAACAAGCCGGCCGGTGCGCAGGCCGGCACGAGCGCCGACACCAAGGCCTCGGCGGCGGTGGTCACCATCACGCCGAAGGACGGCGCGAACAACGTGGCCACCAGTGGCGCGTTGAAGGTGACGGCCGCGAGCGGCAAGCTCACCTCGGTCATCGTCAAGGACGACAAGGGCACGTCGGTCAAGGGCGAGACAGCCGCGGACGGTGCCAGCTGGGCGCCGGACGAGCACCTGGGCACCTCCACCAAGTACACGGTGGACGCGATCGCCAAGGACGCCGACGGCCGTGAGTCCGCCAAGCACGCGGTGTTCACCACGATCACGCCGAAGGATTCCTTCGTCGGCTTCTACACGCCGGAGGACGGCCAGACCGTCGGCGTCGGCATGGAGGTCTCGCTCAACTTCAACCGGGCGATCACCAACAAGAAGGCCGTCGAGGCGGCCGTCCAGGTCACCGCTTCTCCGTCCGTCCCCGTCAAGGGCCACTGGTACGGCAACCAGCGTCTGGACCTGCGCCCCGAGCAGTACTGGGCAGCGGGCACCAAGGTGACGCTGAGCCTGCATCTGGACGGCGTCGAAGGCGCCCCCGGCGTCTACGGCAAGCAGTCCAAGGACGTGAAGTTCACCATCGGCCGCAGCCAGGTCAGCGTGGTCGACGCCGCGAAGCACACCATGACGGTCAGCCGTAACGGCTCGGTGATCCGCACCATTCCGATCAGCTCGGGCGCCCCGGCGCACACCACGTACAACGGCAAGATGGTGATGACCGAGAAGTACGACGTGACCCGGATGAACGGCGACACGGTCGGCTTCGGCGGCGAGTACGACATCAAGGACGTACCGCACGCCATCCGCCTGACCAACTCGGGCACCTTCATCCACGGCAACTACTGGGCGGCCAAGTCGATCTTCGGCAACTCCAACACCAGCCACGGCTGTGTGGGGCTGTCCGACACCCGCGGTGCCGGTGACCCGTCCACCCCGGCCGCCTGGTTCTACAACCAGTCGATCGTGGGCGACGTCGTCCAGGTGATCAACTCCAAGGACAAGACGGTGCAGTGGTACAACGGCCTCAACGGCTGGAACCTCTCCTGGAGCGAGTGGACCAGCTGACCCGCTGACCAGTCGATGTGACCTCCGTCGCCGGGCGGGCCTGTTCTTCGGGCCCGCCCGGCGAAGTAGTCTCCGGACCATGACTGTGAGCCTCGAAGTCGCCGAAGGCGTCGGCACGATCCGCATCGACCGCCCGCCGATGAACGCACTGGACATCGCCACCCAGGACCGGCTGAAGGTGGTCGCGGAGGAGGCGGGGCGGCGCGACGACGTACGCGCCGTGATCGTCTGGGGCGGGGAGAAGGTGTTCGCCGCCGGCGCGGACATCAAGGAGATGCAGGCCATGTCCTACGAGGGCATGGTCGACCGCTCGCGCGCCCTCCAGGAGTCGTTCACGGCGGTCGCCCGCATCCCCAAGCCGGTGGTCGCCGCGGTCACCGGCTACGCGCTGGGCGGCGGCTGCGAACTGGCGCTCTGCGCCGACATCCGCGTCGCGGCGGAGAACGCCAAGCTGGGCCAGCCGGAGATCCTGCTCGGTCTGATCCCGGGCGCCGGCGGCACCCAGCGGCTGAGCCGCCTGGTGGGTCCCTCCCGGGCCAAGGACCTGATCTTCACCGGCCGGATGGTGAAGGCCGAGGAGGCGCTGGCCATCGGCCTGGTCGACAAGGTCGTGCCCGCCGAGCAGGTCTACGCCGAGGCGCGCGCCTGGGCGGAACGCCTCGCCCGCGGCCCGGCGTACGCGCTGCGCGCGGCCAAGGAAGCGATCGACGGCGGTCTGGAGACCGACCTGGAGACCGGGCTGACCATCGAACGCACCCTGTTCGCCGGTCTGTTCGCGACGGCCGACCGCGAGACGGGCATGCGCAGCTTCGTCGAGGACGGACCGGGCAAGGCGAAGTTCCGTTAGTCCTGTCGTGCCGACGGGGCGGCCGAGGGTCCGCCGTGGACCCTCGGCCGGCCCATCACCCCTCTTTCGAGGGCCTGTTGACGTTGGGCCGACCGGGTGGGCCGACCTTAACGCAGTCTTAAGTGAACCTTAAAGAATCCCTGCCCTCAGTAGCCTGTAGCTGATCGTCAACGACTCATCACTGCAGGTCATCACGGCTTCTCGAGGGCGATCATTGCCCATGGCATATGCCTGAACACGCTTATGGAACCCCTCATTCCGGTCGGCCAATTCCCCCGGATCCACCCCGAACCGCCTCCTGTGCGGCCATGATGAACGCATGGCGGGCCGGGGAGCATCCGAGCAACCGCAGCGGGTGAGCATCGCCGCTGCGGCGTGGCCGTCGGCGGCCGCCGACGAGGCCGCTGCCAAAGCCCTCGATCTGGTCGGGGATCCGTCGGTGGAAGAGGTCCGGCTGACCTCGCGCCCCGAATCCGCCTCGACCGCGCGCCGGCTCTCCGTCTCGGTGCTGCGCCGGTGGTCGCTTCCGCAGCTCTCCGACACCGTCGAGTTACTGGTCTCGGAACTCGTCGGCAACGCCGTCCGGCACACCGGCGCCCGCACCTTCGGGATCCGGATGCTGCACCGCCGCGGCTGGATCCGCGTCGAGGTCCGTGATCCCTCGCGGGCGCTGCCCTGTCTGCTGCCGGTCCGCGAGCTCGACATCAGCGGCCGCGGCCTCTTCCTCGTCGACAAGCTCTCCGACCGCTGGGGCGTCGACCTCCAGCCACGCGGCAAGACGACGTGGTTCGAACTGCGCGTCCTGGACCGCTGAGCGCCCGTTCTCCGCCACAACGCGAAGAAGCCCTCCGGTGTCGCAGTGCGACACAGGGAGGGCCTCTTCGTACCGCCGCGGAGCAAGGGGGGGTGTGGTCCGCGGCGCCTTGGGAACGGCTCAGCCCGGGTCAGTGGGGGCCGTTGGCACCGACTCTGACACAGGGGGTACGGAGCAGGCAAACCCGCATATCGGACATTAGCCAATATTCTTCATCAATCCCTTGCGTATAAGGGAGTGAACTGCGCCACTTGCCTTGTAAATCGCGGATAAGCGGTGTATCGATCTTGCATTCGAACGATTCGCTATGCAGTGGAGCGTATGGGCCGCGCGCCCATCAAGGGAGCCGCCGCCGCGCGCAGCTCGTCGCTCAGCGGGCTGGGGCGCAGGGTGGCCGGGTCCAGCTTGACCTGGGCGCGGCGTCCCGACGCGTGCACCACCTGGTGGTCGGCGGACAGCACGTGGAAGCCGTAGACGATGCTGGTGCGGCCCAGGTGCTCGATCCAGATGTGCACGGCCCCGTCGCCCGCGCCCAGGATCGGCGCCAGGTACTCGATGCGGAACTCGCGCACCGCGAGGAAGGTGTCGTCGTACTCGGTGCGGTCGGCGGTGTACGACCAGCCCCGGTCGACCCAGTAGGCGGTGATCGCGCGCTCGACGAACAGGGCGTAGCGGGCGTTGTGGACCATTCCCAGGGCGTCGAGATCGTCGAAGTGGATCTGGACGGGGAAGATCTGTGCGGCCGGTGCCTCTTGGGTGGCCGGTGGCTGGGCGGTGGTCGTCATGTCTCAGCTCTCCGGGAGGATCGAAGGGTCGGTGCAGCAGGATCTGAGCCGTTCCAGGACGGCCCGGTGCGCCTGGGCGAGGACGGTGGCCCGGTCCATGAGCCGGGAGCGGGTGACGACGGCCTCGCCGAGCGCGTCGATCTCGAACGTCAGCTGCGCGGCGTCCACGTCCGCCCGCAGCTCGCCGAGGGCGATCGCCTCCTCGACGAGGTCCTGGATGTGCCGCACCCAGTCGACGATCGACTGCGCGACGCGGTCGCGCACCGCGCCCGGCCGGTCGTCGAACTCCGTCTGCACCGCGGCGAAGAAGCAGCCGCCGGGCAGTACGTCCTCGGCGTAGAAGGCCAGCCGTGCCTCGTGCAGCGCGAGCAGCCGCCCCACGCCGGCCGGCGCGTCCTGCGCCGGCCGCATCACGAGCGCGCCCCACTGCTTGCGGGCCCGGTCGATCACGTCGAGCTGGAGCTGCTCCTTGTCCCGCCAGTGTGTGAACAGTCCGGACTTGCTCACCCCGAGCGCTCCGGACAGCCGTGCCAGCGAGAGTCCGTCCAGTCCGTCCACCGAGGCGAGCGCCACGGCCGTGTCCAGCACGGCCTGCCGCGTGCGCTCTCCGCGTACGCGTCTGCCGTCGGGTCGCTCGCTGTCTGCCATGGCCTCACCGTAACAGAAAGACGACCGACCGGTCGCACTTATTGTTGGGCCCGGAAACCCCGATAATCTGAGCCCGACCATCAGGCACAGAGAAGGGGCGGGTCACGTGGCGGACATCGAGGCAGCGAAGAGGGCATTCGACCGGTATGACCTCGACAAGGACGGTCAGATCACCGCGGCCGAGTACAAGAAGGTCATGGCCGAGCTCGGGGACTTCCACACCACCGAGTCGGTCGCCCAGGCCGTGATCAACGCCGACGACACCGACGGTGACGGGCAGCTCTCGTGGGACGAGTTCTGGGCCAAGCTGCAGGGCTGACGCACAGAAGTGGGGCCCGGCACCATGACCGGTGCCGGGCCCCACTCGTTCCTGCCGCGAGGGCGGGTCGTCGCTCAGACGATGTCGTAGAAGCCTTCGCCGTCCATGTACCGCGCCGACAGGATGTTGTGCATGACGACGCTCTCGGTCTCGTGCACGAGGTACACGCGCATCGGGTACGTCCAGTCGTCGATCGAGCGGTGGATCTCGTCGCCGGGGTGCACGTTCAGCGTGATGTCATGGAAGCTCTCCAGCCCGCGGAGCTCGGCCATCTTCGGATAGCCGACGAGCTTGCCGGCCGCCGGCGAGACCATGTTGACGATCCCGGCGTGCCGGGCGAGTTCATAACCGGCCTCCCAGCGCTCCAGGAAGCGCTCGGGGTCGACGTACGCGTCCACGGTCCAGTCCAGCTGGCTCTCGCCGATCGCGCCCTTGGCCGGCACATGCACGTCCGCACCGCAGATCCGGGCGGCGCTCTCGACCAGCCGCGGGCCCTGCGGCGTCAGCTTGAGCTCGGTGTGCGCGGGACCGTTGCGCACCCCCAGGGCGTCCAGGACCAGGCAGTTGTACTCGACCAGCGCGTCCTGCTCCACGCCATGACGGGGCATCAGCTGGGCGCCGGCCGCCATGTCGTGCACCCCGTTGGCGCCGAGGTGGTGCATCTTCCAGATGTCCGTGACGTGGTGCTTCCCGTCCAGGCTCACGGTGTTCACGATGTACTCGCTGCCGACCAGGTACTCCTGCGCCAGCACCGCGTGGTTGTGCAGCTCCAGCGCGCTCTCGGAGCCGAGCAGCGCCTCGAACGCGGCGCGCACCTGGTCCGCGTCGTCGCAGAAGAAGATGCCGTCGCTTCCCGCGCTCTTCAACGGCTTCAGCACGACCCGGCCTTCGGCCTCGCTGTGCCAGGCGAGCAGCGTGTCGAGGTCGGTGGCCAGGATCTGGCCGGTGCCCGGCACCCCGGCCTCCTTGACCGTCTCCATCATGCGGAACTTGTCCCGGCGGGACGGGCTCAGCGCCGTGCCGTTCGTCCGCAGGCCGAGCGCCTCGCTGAGCACGTCCGCGACCTCGACCCCGCTCTCGATGCCCGCCAGCAGACTGACCGGCGCGTGCGCGGCGAGGGCCGCGACCGTCGCGGCGACATCCCCCGCGTGCACGATGTTGGCGGTGAAGTCCGAGGCCCGGAAGCTCTTCTCGTACACCATCGGAATCGCCGGGGTGCTCTGGACGTGGACGCATTCATAGCCGCGCGCCTGGAAGAGCGGGGCAAGGGATCGTGCGCTCGAATACGCGTCGACGATGACGACCACGCGGGGAGCGGCGGGCTTGACGGTCATTCTTACCTCACCAATGGGCGATCCGGCAGGACGGACGGGGCGACGCGGGCTGGTCACTCGATTCCCAGGGCGGACATCATCGGGCGCAGCTTCGCGCAGGACTCCGCGTACTCCGCCTCGGGATCGGAGTCGGCCACGATGCCGCAGCCGGCGTACAGCGAGGCGGATGGGCCGTCGACCAGGGCGGACCGGATGGTGACCGCGAACTGGCCCTGCCCGGAGCCGTCGGCCCAGCCGACCACTCCCGCGTACCAGCTCCGGTCCAGCCCCTCGTTGTCGGAGAGCCAGCTCAGCGACTCCTTGCGGGGGTGGCCGCCGAGGGCCGGTGTCGGGTGGAGACGGTCGACGAAGTCCAGGATTCCCGCGGTGGAGTCCGCCGCCAGCTCGCCGCGGACCTTGGTGGACAGATGCTGGACGTTGGCGAGCTTGACCACGCTCGGCTCCGCGTCGGAGGCGACATTGACGCACGAGTCCCGCAGCGCGTCGCGGAGCATCTGCACCACGACGTCGTGCTCGTGCTGGATCTTGGCGCTGCCGGCCAGTTCGAGGGCGAGAGCCGCGTCCTGTTCCGGGGTGAGCCCGCGGGGCGCCGTACCGGCCAGTCCCAGCGCGTGCACCGCCCGGCGGTCGACCCGTACGAGGTATTCGGGGGTCGCGCCGAGGAAGGTGTACTCCTCGTGGTCCACCGCGAAGACGGTGGTGCCGGGATAGGCGCTGCGCAGCCGGTTCACCGCGGTCGGCACGTCGAACGGGCTGGAAGCGGTGACCCGCAGCTCGCGCGCCAGCACCACCTTCTCGAAGTCGCCGTCCCGGATCCGGCCGGTCGCGCGGCGGACCAGGCCCTTCCAGTGGTCGGCGTCGGGCAACTCGGCGCTGGTGTGCGTCCGTTCGTCCGCGTACGCCAGTTTCCGGGCTTCGGCGGCGGCTTCGGGCGGAAGGCAGAGGTCGGCGAGGTGGAGCAGGCCGTTGGCCACCTGCTCGGCGTCGCTGTCGTGCAACAGCACCGCGTTCAGGCGCAGTTCGGCCGGGCCGGGCCGGTCGGCGGCGGCCTGGTCGGGCACCGTGCCACGGATCTGCAGGGCGGGCACCCACATCAGGGCGTCCGGAAGGCGTCCCTTCTCCGGGGCGTTCTCGGGGCTGAAGGCGAAACCGCCGATGGCCAGCGGGCCTTCGCCCGCGGGCAGTTCGGCGACCGCCGTTCCGCCGGTGACGAGGTCCCGGGTCAGCGCCTGCCATCCGTCGCGGACGGACGCGACACGGTTCTCGCCCCGTCCCCGCAGATCGCGCGCCGATCCGATCGCGACGACGGATCCGCGGTCCCATGCCGACTGCCACAGGAACGAACGCGGCGTACCGCGACGGGCACGGCTCCAGATGGCGACGGGGTCGGCGAGGGTGAGCGGTTTGGCCCAGCTGACGAGGACCAGACGCTGGCTGCGGCGGGCCTGGTCGAGGGCGCGCCGGCAGGTGGCGAGGAGGCTGTCCCGGTCGGCGCGGTCGAGCAACGCGACGGGTCGTTCACGGGTGACCACTGGTGCGGCAGCGGAGGTCATGCCTAGTACACCCCTTCGACAGCGGTCTGGCCGCCGGCCACGGTGAGCGGCCTGATGTCGGCCAGCCCGTCCTGGGGGTACTTCGCGGTGGGTGCGATGCGCAGTACGGAGTCGCGCTCCAGCGTCCAGGGCAGCAGCAGGTCCCGGGAGACGAGGCTGATCTTCGCCTGCCCGCGCTCGCCGTGGGCCACGGAGGTGCCGGTGTTCTCGGGGTCCACCACCTTGACCCGGCTGAACGGGTGGAAGGGGATGAAGACACAGCGTTCGTCGTCCCGTTCGCCGTCCCGCGGGCGCTGCGGGGCGATGCCCATCATGGTGTTGCCGTACAGGCCGACCACGGCGGCATCGGGGAAGAGCTCGTCCTCGAAGACCCGGAGCGTCTCGGGACTCACGCTGGTGCCGGCCCAGATGATGCCGCGCACCTTCCGCTGCACCAGATCCAGCAGCTTCTCGTCGGCGGCCAGCGCTTCGAGCACCGGCGGGGTGGCGAAGAGGACGGAGACGGGCTGGGTGGAGAGGATGTCCTGGGCCTGCGCCAGGATGTGCTTCACATAGCGGGCGGCCTCATCGGTCCTGCCCTGCTTGACGCTGTTCTTGACCCAGCGCGGGTCGAAGTCGATGTAGTGGCAGAACGTGCCGCGCATTTGCGCCAGCAGCCCGATGGAACGGCCGACGATGTGCGGTCCGGTGGGGCCGAGATGCAGCCAGTGGCCCTCGCCCTCGCCCGGGACCTTGTGATCGGCGAGCACCTCGCTCACCCAGTGGACACCGTTGCGGCGCGACCGCGATTCCACGATGCGTTTGGGCCGTCCCGTGGTGCCCCCGCTGTCGAAGACCTGGAAGTCCCAGCCCTCCCTGCCGATCCCGGCGGGGACCAGCGCGTCGACCGGGACGTCCTTCCACTCGTCGCTGACGTCCGGGAAGAGGTCGAGGTCGTCCCAGGTGTGGACGTCGGTGAGCGGATTGAAGTCCAGCTCGGCCGCGCGCTTCACCCAGTACGGCGAGCCGGTGGCGGGGGAGAAGTGCCACTGCATCGCGGCGTGGATGAAGTCCTCAGGCGCGAGATCGGCGGTTAACGGGTCGACGATGTGCTCGGACATGCGGTGTCTCCAAGGAAGGTGGGGATCAGACCCGGGCGAGGGAGTGGGTGAGGGCCGGCGACAGGGTGCGCCCCACGGCCTCCACGACCGGCTTGAGCCGGCCCATGAGGGTGCCGAACTGCTCACCGCTGAGGGCCTGGGCGCCGTCGCACATCGCGTTCGAGGCGTCCGTGTGGACATCGACGATCAGTCCGTCGGCGCCGCACGCGGCCGCCGCCAGGGACATCGGCGCGACGAGGTGCGGCTTGCCCGTGCTGTGGCTCGGGTCGACGATCACCGGCAGATGGGTGAGCCGCTTGGCCTCGGCCACCGCACTGAGGTCCAGGGTGAACCGGGTGCCGCGCTCGAAGCTGCGGATACCGCGCTCGCACAGGACGACGTCGCTGTTCCCCATGTGCAGCACGTACTCGGCCGCGAGCAGCCACTCCTCGATGGTGGCGGACATCCCGCGCTTGAGGAGGACGGGCCGGCCGGAGGCTCCCGCCTCGCGCAGCAGCTCGAAGTTCTGCATGTTGCGCGCACCGATCTGGAGCATGTCGCTCTCCTCGGCGACGGATTCCACGTCTCCCGGGGTCACGACCTCGGTGACGACCGGCAGTCCGGTCCGCTTCCGCTGCTCGGCGAGGAGGGTCAGCCCCGCGAGTCCCAGCCCCTGGAAGCTGTACGGGGAGGTCCGGGGCTTGAACGCGCCGCCGCGCAGCATGACGGCGCCGCTCGCGACGACCGAGTCCACCACGGCGTTCATCTGTGCCGGGCTCTCGACAGCGCAGGGACCGGCGATGACGGCGAATCCGGTGCCGCCGAACACCGCTCCGCCGGCGGAGCCGAGCGTCACCTGGGTGTCCTCGGGACGGAACACCCGGCTGGTCAACCGCTGCGATCCGGACACCACGACCACCCGGTCGACGCCGGGCGCCTTCTCCAGAACCGTTGCCAGATCAGGCCCGTCGGTTCCTTCTGTGATGAGCACTGTGACTCCCGCCACAGTGCTGGATATCGGAATCAGGCCACTGCCCCGAAGTAATTCATTTACGGATTCAACTTGTTCGCGGGCAGCCTGCGGACTCATTACCACAATCATGGGAGTGCCTTCCAAGGGACTGTCGGGAGTGCTCCGATGGAGCTCAGGGGGAGTGCCACCCAGTCGTGGTCGTGGCATCGCTTTTCACTGAGACTCGTCCCCCCGGAAAGATCTTCTTCCGGACAGTAACCCAGAAGTGAAGGGATTGCCAAGCGTATTCTTCCTGTGCTGTCATCGCCGTGCCGTCCTCAGGCAGGGCGGATGCCGTTGGCCGAAAGATGTTTCGTTGGCCGAAACCGAACAACATGAACAGCGGGGGTACGACATGAAGATGGTCGATATCAGCCAGGGTTGGTACGAGGGAATGCCTTCCTATAACGCCTCGTGGTATCCGAAGTTTGGTATACGCAAGGCGATGACCCCGGAGACCGATCCGGCCGGCGGCGGCCGGACCTTCTCGGATCTGCAGATTTTCCCGCACAACGGAACCCATGTGGAATCCGGATTCCACTTCTACGAGGACGGCGCGAAAATCGACGAGGTCCCGCTGGAGACCTTCGTCGGCCGGGTGGTCATCGCGGACCTTTCCGGCCACCGTGACCTCGACCCCGTCACCGGCGACGAGCTGGAGAAGGCGGTCCGCGACGTATGGCAGGCCGGCGACCGTCTGCTGATCCGTACCGACCACCCGAACCGGTACCTGGGGCGCGAGGACTACTGGGACAAGCCGCCCTATCTCACCCTGTCCTCGGCGGACTGGATGGTCGACAACGAGGTCCGGCTCGTCGGCATGGACTGCATCACGGAGCGGCCGGACGACCGCAGCGGGCAGGTGCACCGGCGGCTGCTGGCCGCCAACATCCCGATCCTGGAGAACATCCAGAACCTCGACCAGATCGACAACCAGGTCGCCCAGCTGATGGCGCTTCCCATCAAGATTTCCGGCGTGGAAGCCGCCCCGGCCCGCGCCGTGGTGTTCGACGGATGGCCGGTCTGACCCCCTCGGCGGAACACTCACACAAGGGGGTCCACATGGCTGGAAATCAGACAGCCGTTTCTCTGAAAGAAGCCGGGAACCAAACAGCCGCCGCCATAGACGAAGGCGTCGAAGCGGCGCTGGATCTGCTCGGGGATCCATTACCGGACACCGGCAGAGGCGACCGTGTCGTCATCAAGCCAAACACGATCCAGCGAAAACCGGGTTTTCGGACAGGCTCGTGTCTGCGGCCGGAACTGCTGCCGGCGCGGGCTATACGCGCGTCCGCGCGCGGTGCTGAAGTTCGCATTGCCGGGCGCACCCGGGTGCACCAGGAACTGCCGCGCGAAAGCCAGTTCCACAAGTGCGCTCCGGTGGCCGGTTCCGCCGGCCCGCCGTTACGCATTGTGCAGGTTTGCAGGGCAAGATCGTTGCGGGCGCTGAACGCCGTTCCCGATATCGTCACCGAGGGTGATTTCTTCTCGCGTCCCCTTTCCCGGCCGGTACCCGAGGAGTTGGTCTGACGTGTTGTCCATACCCGTGCTCCGCGACGGGGAGGAGCGGAGCTCCCGCGACACGCGTGTGCTGCACGGCGTGAACGGCGCTCCCCTTGCCACCGTCCATGAAGCACCCGCCCTGGTGACCAGGCTCACCGTCAAACGCATGCGCGAAGCACCGCGGATGACGTCGGACGAGCGCCTCGCGGTGCTCACCGACGCGGGCCGCCGGTTCGCCGGGGCCACCCTGGGCGGACAGACCCCGGAGGAGTACTGCCGTATCCAGGCACTCGTCTCCGGTGTGCCCATCAGCGTGGCCCGCCAGACCCTCGGCCGGATGCAGAACGACTGCGGGCTGCTCGGCGACGTCGTCGCGCGGCAGTCCCCGGTCGGCGCCGGCCGCACCGCCCGCTGGGTGCGCCGCGGTTCCGTCTTCGGTGTCGTGGCCCCCAGCAACCACCCGGCCACCCACGGAGCCTGGCTCCAGGCCGTGGCGCTGGGGTACCGGGTCGTGGTGCGCCCTGGCACCCGTGACCCCGTCACCCCGCTGCGCCTGGTCCGGGCGTTGCTGGAGGCAGGTCTCGATCCCGGCTGGATCAGCCTGCTGCCCGGGTCGCACGCCGCCGCCGACGCTCTCGTGGACGCGGCCGATCTGGCCCTGGTTTACGGCAGCGAGGCCACGGTGGCCCGGCTGCGCGGCAACGACCGGGTGCTGGTCCGCGGTCCCGGCCGGAGCAAGATCCTCGTGGACGGTCCGGTCGACGAGGCGGTCCTGGACCATCTCGTCGCCGAGATCTCCGCGGACGGCGGGGTGCGGTGCACCAACACCACCGCGGTCCTCACCTCGGGCGACCACCGTGCCCTGGCCGAGGCGTTGGCCGAAAGACTGGCCTCGCTGCCGGCCCTTCCGGTCACCGACGAGGGGGCCGTCCTTCCCGTCCGTCCCCGCAAGGAGGCGGCGGGCCTGCGGGCGGCCCTCGACCGGGCGGCACAGGGCGCCGTCGATCTGACGGAGCGGTACTACGAGGCGGACGGCGGTCCGGTGACCGTCGTCGACGAGGACGCCGCGGCCCTGCGGCCCGCGGTGATGTGCGTGGACCGGTCCGACCACCCGGGGCTCGGCACGGAACTGCCGTTCCCCTGCGTCTGGGTGGCGCCCTGGCAGCCGTCGGAGGGCATCGGCCCGCTGGACGACTCCCTGGCCCTGACCCTCCTCACCGACAACGCGGCGCTCGTCGACGAAGCCCTGGACACCCCCGGCATCCGCACGGTCCTGCACGGCAGGGTCCCGGGCTGGTACCGGGATCCGTATCTGCCGCACGACGGGTACATCGGGCAGTTCCTCAAGGAGGCCCGTGGTTTCGCCGGGTCGTGAAACCAGCGGTGCCCCGACCGACCGCTCCCAGGTCATTCAGAAGATAGTGAGGTGATGGACATGTCTGCTGCCTGTCCCGACATCCCGATCGTCGTCCTTCCCGAGAACAACGTGGTGCGCGGCCGCACCAGCCCGGCCGCACCGGTCGGTACCGCCCTGACCACGGCCACCGACGCGTTGATGCGTCTGCACGGCGAACTGCTGAACCCGGCGGGAGCCGGCGACGCGGTCCGCAAGGCGATGGACGCGGCGGTCGAGGAGACCGACCGGCTCGCCGTCGAGGCCATGGTCGTCCCCATGGACGCCGCGGCGCTGAAGCCGATCGTTCCCAACCACGAGTACTTCGGGGTCCGCACGGCGCCGGTCGACGACGCCCGGCTCGTCTCGGAAGTGACGACGATCATCGCGCGGACGCTCCGCGATCTGCGCGACGCGCGGCTGGATCTGAACGATCAGGCCTACGAGGTCCACGCCATGGCCAAGATCCTGGAGGGCCTGGCGCCGCGCGACGCCGCGGCGCCCTCCGGCGGGACCCCCACGGGGGGCCGGAGCCCGTACGTTCCGGGCAACGACGAGCTGACGCGGTGGGTCATCACCCACCACTTCTACTTCGTGCTCAACCTCGCGGCGGCCGAGGCCGTCTCCCG
Source organism: Streptomyces sp. SID13666 (assembly GCF_010548325.1). Classification (NCBI taxonomy): domain Bacteria; kingdom Bacillati; phylum Actinomycetota; class Actinomycetes; order Kitasatosporales; family Streptomycetaceae; genus Streptomyces; species Streptomyces sp. SID13666. The sequence continues at coordinate 27,137 of NZ_JAAGLX010000026.1, forward strand.
GGCGGCCGCCGGGCTGGTGGACGGGGACCGCGACGCGGCCTTCGACGCCCTCCAGGAGGCGATCGCCTATGTCCGCGGCTTCACCGCGGCCATGATCCACTCCGGGGACATGTCGGCTCCGTGCTACGACGCGAAGGTCCGCCCGACCATGCAACCGCCGGCCGTGCCGGTGGCACTCACCGGCCGGACGCAGCCCGAGCACAAGGCGTTCCGCAAAGCCATGCGGAACCTCGTCAAGGTCTCCGCGCAACCCTTCGCCGAACTGGCGGCGACCGACCCCGAACTGGCGCTCGCCCGCGACGCGTTGCTCGAGGCCGATCTGCAGGACATCGAGCGGCACATCAGCGTGACGGCCGGTCTGGTCGGTGACGACCGCTCGATCGTCCAGGGCGAGGCGTCGGCCGAGAGCGCGGTCGGCGTACTGCGCACCATGCGGCACTCCCGGGCGGAGCTGTACCGCGACCTGATGAGGTTCGGTGACCCGGTGACCCTCATCGGTGCCTGAACGACGCAGAGTTGACCGGGCGGTCCGGCCGGGGTCGTCCTCACCGACGATCCCGGCCGGACCGCCCGCCCCCCGTCCCCCCGGAAGGGAACAGCGTGACGAAGACCGCACAAGTCCGTGCCGAGGCACCTCCGTTCACTCTCGTGGCGACCCTGGCCGGGCTGTCCGCGCTCGGCCCGCTGTCGATCGACATGTACCTCCCCGCGCTGCCCGAGCTCGGCAGGGACCTCGGCGGCGGCGCATCCCTGATCCAGCTCACCCTCACCGCCTGCCTCGTCGGGCTCGCGCTCGGCCAGGCGGTGGCAGGCCCCGCCAGCGACCTGCTGGGACGGCGCCGGCTGCTGCTCGGCGGCGTCATCGGCTACACCGTGGCGTCGCTGCTGTGCGTCATCGCGCCGAACGTCTGGTTCCTGATCGCGTTCCGGCTGCTCCAGGGCGCCTCGGGCGGCACCGCGATCGTGATCGCCCGCGCCGTGGTTCGGGACCGCAACGAAGGGGCCGCGGCGGCCCGCTTCTTCGCCAGCCTCGTCCAGGTCAGCGCGCTCGCGCCGATCGTGGCGCCCCTGGCCGGCGGGGCGCTGCTCCAGATCATGCCCTGGCGCGGGCTGTTCGCAGTCATCACCGGGCTCGGCGCGGTGCTGGTCGTCGTCGTGTACCGCGGCATGCCCGAGACGCTGGCCCCCGAGGACCGGCGCGGGGACGGGCCCAAGGCCGTGCTCGTGACGTTCGGCAAGCTGGCCGCCGACCGGGCCTTCGCCGGCTACATGCTCACCGGCGGGCTGGCCTTCGCCGCGATGTTCACGTACATCTCCGGATCGCCGTTCGTGATCCAGGAGGTCTACGACCTGCCCCAGCTGGCGTTCGCCGGCATCTTCGCGGCGAACGGCGCGGGCATCGTCATCGCCGGCCGCGTCGGCGCCGAGCCGCTGGACCGGCACGGCTCCCGCCGGCTGCTCGGCATCGGTCTGACCATCGCCGCCGTCGGCAGTCTGACCGTGGTGAGCTCCCTGGCGGCCGGGCTCTGGACGCTGCTGCCCGGCCTCTTCCTGGTGGTCGCGCCGATCGGGCTCATCCTGCCGAACTCGATGGCCCTCGCACTGTCCGGCCGCCCCCCGCGGATGGCGGGCACCGCCTCCGCCCTCATGGGCCTGGCCCAGTTCGCCCTCGGCGGCATCGCCGCCCCGATGGCCGGCCTCGGCGGTTCCGACACCTCGGTCCCGATGGCCCTGGTCATCGCCGGCTTGAGCCTCTCCGCCCTCGCCGCCTTCCGGCTGACCCCGCGGCCGCCGATGACGGCCTGAACCCCTGGCCCGGTGAGCCTCGCCGACCGTTGCTGGAGATCGTCCGGCAACAAGCGGAACGCGTGGTGCGGAGTCAAGGGCCGCATTGCGCGGAAATCACGGCGGTCCAGGGTGAGTACGGCATCGCTGCGGTACTCGGCGGCCAGAGCCACGTTCACCGCGTCCGCGAGGTCCAGGTCCAGGTCGGCGTAGCGCCGTTGGACGGCTTGTGCCGTGCGCTAACGCATGTACTTTTCGTCCGATACGGAGTGTGAGCGGGTCAGCACTCGATGACGTTGACCGCCAGGCCCCCGCGCGCCGTCTCCTTGTACTTGACCTTCATGTCGGCGCCGGTCTCCTTCATGGTCTTGATGACCTTGTCGAGAGACACGTGGTGCCGGCCGTCGCCGCGCATGGCCATCTTGGCGGCCGTGATGGCCTTCACCGCGGCCATGCCGTTGCGCTCGATGCACGGGATCTGGACGAGGCCGCCGACCGGGTCGCAGGTGAGGCCGAGGTTGTGCTCCATGCCGATCTCGGCCGCGTTCTCGACCTGCTCGGGGGAGCCGCCCAGCACCTCGGCGAGGGCGCCGGCCGCCATCGAGCAGGCGGAGCCGACCTCGCCCTGGCAGCCGACCTCGGCGCCGGAGATGGAGGCGTTCTCCTTGAAGAGCATGCCGATCGCGCCGGCGGCGAGCAGGAAGCGGACGACGCCCTCCTCGTCCGCGCCGGGCACGAAGTTCATGTAGTAGTGCAGAACGGCCGGGATGATGCCGGCCGCGCCGTTGGTGGGCGCGGTGACGACGCGGCCGCCCGCGGCGTTCTCCTCGTTCACGGCCATCGCGTAGAGGGTGACCCACTCCATCGCGAGAGCGGCCGGGTTGCCCTCGGCGCGCAGCTGGCGGGCCGAGTTGGCGGCGCGGCGGCGGACCTTGAGGCCGCCGGGGAGTATGCCCTCGCGGGACATGCCGCGCGAGACGCACGCCTGCATGACGCCCCAGATCTCCAGCAGCCCGGTACGGATCTCGGCCTCGCTGCGCCAGGCCTTCTCGTTCTCCAGCATCAGGGCGGCGATCGACAGGCCGGTGTCGCGGGAGAGCCGCAGCAGTTCGTCGCCGGTGCGGAAGGGGTGGCGCAGCACGGTGTCGTCGAGCTTGATCCGGTCCTGGCCGACCGCGTCCTCGTCGACGACGAAGCCGCCGCCGACCGAGTAGTACGTCTTCTCCAGGAGGGGCGCGCCGTCCGCGTCGTAGGCGAAGAGCGTCATGCCGTTGGCGTGGTACGGCAGCGAGCGGCGGCGGTGCAGGATCAGCTGGGACGAGGCGTCGAAGGGGATCTCGTGGGCGCCGAGCAGGTTGAGGCGGCCGCTGGTGCGGATCCGCTCCACCTCGGCGTCGGCGGTCTCGACGTCGACCGTGCGGGGCGAGTGGCCCTCCAGGCCCAGCAGGACCGCCTTCGGGGTGCCGTGGCCGTGGCCGGTGGCGCCCAGCGAGCCGAAGAGCTCGGCGCGGACGGCGGCGGTGTGGGCGAGCAGGCCCTCGTTCTTGAGCCGGTGGGCGAAGATCCCGGCGGCACGCATGGGTCCGACGGTGTGCGAGCTGGACGGGCCGATACCGATCGAGAACAGGTCGAAGACCGAGATGGCCACGAGAAACTCCTTGGTTGCGCAGACGCCGTTGTCTGCCGGGTGGTGCGCGGGACAGGTGGTGCGGGAGGCATGGTGCGGGGCACCGGCTCACCTTCCAGTGTGCGCGGTGCCCCGACCTGACGCGTACGACGGTCCGATTACAGTCCGGGGTACAGCGGGTGCTTCGCCGCCAGTGCGGAGACGCGGGCGGACAGGCTCTTGGCCAGGTCCTCGTCGAAGTCCGGCTTCAGGACCTCGGCGATGATGTCGGCGACCTCGGTGAAGTCCTCGGTGCCGAAGCCGCGGGTGGCCAGCGCCGGGGTGCCGATCCGCAGGCCCGAGGTGACCATCGGGGGACGCGGGTCGTTCGGGATGGCGTTGCGGTTGACCGTGATGCCGACCTGGTGGAGCCGGTCCTCGGCCTGCTGCCCGTCGAGCTCGCTGCTGCGCAGGTCGACCAGGACCAGGTGCACGTCGGTGCCGCCGGACAGCACCGAGACGCCGACCTCGGTCAGGTCCGGCTGGACCAGCCGGTCGGCGAGGATCTTGGCGCCTTCGAGGGTACGGACCTGGCGGTCCTTGAACTCGTCGGTGGCCGCGGCCTTGAAGGCCACCGCCTTGGCCGCGATCACGTGCTCCAGCGGGCCGCCCTGCTGGCCGGGGAAGACCGCGGAGTTGATCTTCTTGGCGTACTCGGCCTTGGAGAGGATCACGCCACCGCGCGGGCCGCCCAGGGTCTTGTGGGTCGTGGTGGTGACCACGTCCGCGTACGGCACGGGCGAGGGGTGCAGCCCGGCCGCGACGAGGCCCGCGAAGTGGGCCATGTCGACCATCAGGAGGGCGCCGACCTCGTCCGCGATCCGGCGGAACTCGGCGAAGTCGAGCTGGCGGGGGTAGGCCGACCAGCCCGCGATGATCAGCTGCGGACGGTGCTCCCTGGCGAGGCGCTCGACCTCCTCCATGTCCACGAGGCTGGTCTTCTCGTCGACGTGGTAGGCCGCGACCTTGTAGAGCTTGCCGGAGAAGTTGATCTTCATGCCGTGGGTGAGGTGCCCACCGTGCGCCAGATCCAGGCCGAGGATGGTGTCGCCCGGCTTGATCAGGGCGAACATCGCGGCGGCGTTGGCCTGGGCGCCGGAGTGCGGCTGCACGTTCGCGGCCTCGGCGCCGAACAGCGCCTTGACCCGCTCGATGGCGAGCGTCTCGATGACGTCGACGTGCTCGCAGCCGCCGTAGTAGCGGCGGCCGGGGTAGCCCTCGGCGTACTTGTTGGTGAGGACCGAGCCCTGGGCCTCCAGGACGGCGACCGGCGCGAAGTTCTCCGACGCGATCATTTCGAGGGTGGACTGCTGACGGTGCAGCTCGGCGTCGACGGCGGCGGCGACGTCCGGGTCGAACTCATGAAGGGAGCTGTGCAGGAGCGACATGGGATCTTCCTGGTCGAGGTCGGTTTCGAGCTCCGGACCCGGGGGCCCGGATCGAGGTCCGGGAGGGATCAGCCGCCGGTGAAGGCGGAGTACTCCTCGGCGGAGAGCAGGTCCGAGGGCTCCTCCGTCGTCTTCACCTTGAACAGCCAGCCGCCCTCGAAGGGGGCCGAGTTGACGAGGGAGGGATCGTCGACGACGTCCTGGTTGACGTCCGTGACCTCGCCGGTTACCGGGGAGTACAGGTCGCTGACCGACTTGGTCGACTCCAGTTCGCCGCAGGTCTCGCCGGCGGTGACGACGGCTCCGACCTCCGGGAGCTGGACGAAGACGACGTCGCCGAGCGCGTCGGCGGCGTGTGAGGTGATGCCCACGGCGGACACTCCGGCCTCAGAGGCGGAGAGCCACTCGTGCTCCTTGCTGTAGCGCAGCTGCTGGGGGTTGCTCATAACGGAATTCTCCCGGATGTGAAGGGGTGCTCGCGCAGGGGTGGGCGGGTCGGTCAGCGCTGGCGCTTGTAGAAGGGCAGCGCAACCACCTTGTGCGGCTCTTGAGCGCCACGGATGTCGACGGCCACGCCCTCGGTGCCGGGCGTGGCGTGGGCCGCGTCGACGTAGGCGATGGCGATCGGCTGTCCGAGGGTCGGGGAGGGCGCACCGGAGGTGACCTCGCCGATCACGGCGCCGCCGGCGGCGGTGACCGCGAACCCGGCGCGCGGGACCCGGCGGCCCTCGGCGACCAGGCCGACCAGCTTGCGCGGCGGCTGCTCGGCGGCCCGCTCGGCGGCGGCGGTGAGCGCGGTGCGCCCGACGAAGTCGCCCGGCTTGTCGAACTTCACGACACGGCCGAGCCCGGCGTCGAACGGCGTGGTGGCGGTGGTCAGCTCATGCCCGTAGAGCGGCATGCCGGCCTCCAGGCGCAGCGTGTCGCGGCAGGACAGGCCGCACGGGATGAGGCCGACGCCGGCACCCGTCTCGGTGATCGCCTTCCACAGCGCCTCGGCGTGCTCGGGCGCCACGAAGAGCTCGAAGCCGTCCTCGCCGGTGTAGCCGGTACGGGCGATCAGCGCGGGGACGCCGGCGACGGTGCCGGGCAGGCCCGCGTAGTACTTGAGCCCGTCCAGGTCGGCGTCGGTCAGGCCCTTCATGATGCCGGGGGACTCGGGGCCCTGGACGGCGATCAGCGCGTACGCGTCGCGGTCGTCGCGGACCGTGGCGTCGAACGCCGCGGCGCGCTCGGTGACGGCGTCCAGGACGACCTGGGCGTTGCCGGCGTTCGCGACGACCATGTACTCGTCCTCGCCGAGGCGGTAGACGATCAGGTCGTCCACGATCCCGCCGTCCTCGGCGCAGATCATCGTGTAGCGGGCCCGGCCGACCGCGAGGGCCGAGATGTGGCCGACGAGCGCGTAGTCCAGCGCTTCGCCCGCCTGGGGACCGGTGACGGTGATCTCGCCCATGTGCGAGAGGTCGAACAGCCCGGCGCGGGTGCGGACGGCGGTGTGCTCGTCGCGCTCGCTGGCGTAGCGCAGCGGCATGTCCCAGCCGGCGAAGTCGGTCATCGTCGCGCCGAGCGCACGATGCAGGGCGTCGAGCGCGGTACGGCGCGGGGCGTCGGTGGGCGGCTGGCTCATCAGTCGGGCTCCCGGTGCAGGCGTGGCGAGACTCTCATGGCAATGACAAAGAATGACGAAACCCCGAAGGAAGGGGCCTCCCCATCTGTCATCGGAACCTGAGAGGTTCACCGCGGCCTGGTGGGGCCCCGGCTTGCACCTTGGGTGGGTCGGACCGTGAACGGGCCCGACCGCTTTTCAGATGTGCCTCGTCCGCGCGGTGACTGTGCCTGAGAGATTCAAGGGAGGACTTGCTCCTTCGGCGCCCTGCTCATGATGGCAGGGACTCTCCCGCGCGGCCTCGAACGGCCAGTATGCAAGTTGTGGCGCTCATCATTGCATGCGGCGGAAGCCACCGGGCCTCTGGGGAAACCCTTTGCTTGCCATTACCCTCTCTTTACTGACAGTGGCCGGGTTCCACCGGGGCCCGGTCGAGGCCGAGGCCGGCAGGCCGGCCTGGGGGAGGCGGGGGCTGTGCAGGGGGACGAGCGGTGGGCCGGGACGACGCTGCGCTACCCGGCTGGGGACGTGCTGGTCGTGTCGGGACTGCCGGGCAGCGGCAAGAGCACGCTCATGCGGCGCGCGGTCGACGAACGGGACGGCGCAGGGGATCCCGGAGGAGCGGTCCGCCGGATCGACTCGCAGGACGTACGCCTGCACTGGGAGGCGCTGATGCCGGCCCTGCTCCCGTACGCGGCGTACCGCCCGCTGGTACGGCTCGACCACTACGCGAGGCTGCGCCGGGCGCTGCGCACCGGCGCCAGCCTCGTCGTCCACGACTGCGGCTCGCTGGCCTGGGTGCGGCGCTGGCTGGCCCGGGACGCCCGGCGCCGCGGCCGGGGGCTGCACCTGCTGGTGCTGGACGTCCCGGAGGACGCCGCCCGCGCCGGCCAGCTCGCGCGCGGGCGGATGGTGTCCGGGTACGCCATGGCCCGGCACCGCAGGGCCGCCCGGCGGCTGGTGGCGCTGGCCGGGCCCGGCGGACGGCCCGACGGCTGTGTCTCCGCGCTGCTTCTGGACCGGCCCGCGGCGGGTGCGGTGCGGCGGATAGTCTTCGGCGGCGGCCGGGCCGGATCCGAGGCGTCACCGGTCGCCGTTACCGCGGATCAGGGCAGTTGCCAACCGGGTAACCGCTAGGGTTCCGGCAGGGCGGCAGACGTCGGGAACGGCGGTCGCCGGCCGCACGCAGCAGACACTCAGGCCCTATCCCGCGAGGCACAGCGCAGTGAACACGCAGCTTCCGCCGCCCCCGGCCACCGCTGGAGGCGCCCCCGGCCCGGCCGACGCATGGCCGGCCAACGAACTCGAAGCCGTCCTCGCAGCGAGCGTCGGCACTCCGGGTGTGAACGCCCGGCTCCTCGAAGTGCTCGGCCGCTCCCAGCTGTGGGTGCCGCTGCCCAACGGCGGCGGGCCCGGCAGCCGGGACCTGGACCTGCCGTCCTTCGAGATCGACGGCACCCTGTACATACCGGTGTTCAGTTCCGAGCACCAGTTCCTGCGGGCCGCCCAGGGGATGGCCTGCACCGTCGCACCGGCCCGCGAGTTCGCCCGCGGGCTGCCCCCGGAGGTCGGCATCGCCGTCAATCCGGGCGGGACGGCCGGGATCCCGCTGCCGCCCCCCGCCGTCCAGGACCTCTGCCGGTCCGACCGCGACCCGCGGTCGGCGACCGGCGGCCGGGTCCGGCTGTGGGAGCCCGAGCCGGACGACGAGCCGGTCGACTTCCTCGCCGCCGCCGCGGGCGAGTTCGCGGTCACCCCGGTGGTGCTCTCCGCGCGGCGCGCGGTGGCCAGCGTCGAGGGCGCGCCCCCGCAGCTGTTCGTCGGCGTCGAGCTGGACCGCTGGCAGGACGAGGACCGAGCCGCCGCGATGGACGCGCTGGGCCGCGCACTCGGCGCCGTACCGCTGCCGCTGCCGGTGCAGCTGGTCTTGCTGGACATCGCCCAGGACCCCGTCGGCGACTGGATGCTGGAGCGGGTCCGGCCCTTCTTCGGACGGGACTGAGCCCGTGCGCTGTCTGCGGGGGCGCACAACCTGGTTTGATGGCGGGCGGTGCACAGGCGTGCGCCGGACCCGGTGACACCGGTGACGGAGAGAAGGGGCGGACCCACGTGATCGCGGGCGCGCAAGGCGGTGCGGCGGCAGCCGGCCACGTCGAGCAGATGCTTCGGCAGGTGGCGCCCGGACGATTCGACGCCTACGAGGATCTGCTCGTGTCGCTGGCCGGCGGCCAGGTCTGGATGCTGCTGTGGCACGGCTCACCCGGATCCCCGGACGCCCAGTACGGGAACATGGAGATCGACGGCTACGGCTACGCGCCGGCCGTCACCTCCCCCCAGGAGCTCGCCACCAGCGGCTGGAACCGGGCCCATGAGATCGTCCAGGGCCGCGACATCGCGACCGCCCTGTTCCCCGAGCGCTGGGGACTGTGGCTGAATCCGCACGCCCCCGGCGGCGGCGTCGGCATCCCCTGGCTCGACCTGCGCCGGATCGCCACCGGCCTCGAACGGCTGCCCGCCGGACCGCTGCAGATCGGCGAGCCCGCCCTGCAGATCCCGCAGTTCTACGCCCTGCTCTCGCAGCACGCCCACCGGACGCCGGCCGTACGGTCGCTGCGCCGCGCCTGGGTGCAGCCCGCGCTGGGCGAGCCGTATCTCGCCATCGGCCTGGACATGTACGACTCCTCGCCACAGGCGGTGGAAGCGGTACGCCTGATGATGCAGCAGTCGATCAGCGGAGTGCCGGACGGGCTGGCCGTCTCCACGGTCGCCATGGCGGACGAGTACGACCCCGTCGCCATGTGGATGCGGATGAACGGCCAGCCCTTCTTCGACCGTGAGGCGCACGCCGCCTCGGGCCCGGCCCCCGCGGCCGCCTGGGGCTGGCCGCAGCAGGGCTGGCCGCAGGGCCAGGCGCCCCGCTAGGGGCCGGTCGAGGGTCCGCTACGCGCCGCTGAGCGCCCCGCCGATGAGGCCGAGCGGCGGGCTGCCGAGGTCCAGCAGCGCGCCGTGGAAGCGTTCCAGCGAGAAACCGGACCCCCAGTCGCGGCGGGCCCGCTCGCGCAGCCGCATGATCTCCAGCTTGCCCCAGGTGTAGCGCCCGTAGGCGGCGTCGAAGGTGCCGCGGCGGGCCTCGGAGGCGGCGCCGGCGCGGGCCAGGTGGGCATCGCGCATGAAGAGCTCGGTGGCCTCGTCGACCGTCATCGCGCCGGTGTGCAGACCGATGGCGCAGGACAGCCGGGTGACGCGTACCAGCGCCTCCAGGGCCACCCCGATGGCGAACCGCGGGTCGCGGGCCCGGAAGCCCTCTTCGAGGCAGACCTCCTCGACGTAGTGCGCCCAGCCCTCGCAGAAGGACAGCGAGTGCAGGACCCGCCGGACGGGCGTGGGCGCGCGGCGCAGTGAGCGCCCGTGCGCGAAGTGGCCGGGGGCGACCTCGTGCACGGTGATCGAGGGGAGGCTGGTGCGGCTGAAGACGGTCAGCCACTCCTCACGTTCGGAATCCGGCCAGTCCGGCTCCGGCGGGGTGACGTGGTACCAGGAGGCGGCGTCGGGTTCGCCGGGCGCGGCCCAGGACATCATCGCCATCGCCCAGCGGCGGGAGGGCGGTGCGGGGCCGACCAGGCAGTCGCCGTCGAGATGCGGCACCAGCCGCTTGGCCCGGGTGAACTCGATGACCTCCTCGGTCAGCCGGGCGGCCTCCGGGATGACGCCGTCGGCCGCCGGGTGGTCGGCGAGGAGCTCCGCGATCAGTTCGTCGACGTCGCGGTCCGGGTCGAGCGCGCGGCAGGACTCGGTCAGCAGCTCCGTCAGCCGGTCCCGTTCGCGGGCCGCCTCGTCCGCCAGCGCCGTCAGGTCGACGGGCAGGCCCTCCTGACTGCCCATCAGGGCGGCCAGTGCGGCGCCGCCGAGCCGTGGGTCGGGATCGCCCGTCTTCGCCGCCCGGGCCACATGCGCCACCAGCCGCTCGTGCGCGGGGAGCGCCGCGGCGGCCTCGGGGCCCTGGTCAGGGTGGAGTCCCGCGGCCAGCCCGCGTACGGCGCCGAGGAGCGCGCCCGCGACCGGGGCGCTCACCCGGTCGAGCGAGCTGATCGCGGCGTCCACCGCCTCCGGCCACTGCGCCAGGTGCTTGAGCCGGGCGGCGGCGCGCTCCTGCCGGGGGGCGTACTCGCGGTCGTAGGAGGCCAGTTCCAGGTTGGACAGATGGGGGTACGGGTCGCGGCGGTGCAGCTCCAGGTCGCCGTACTGCACCTTCAGCGCGTTCTCGAAGACGGACAGGTGCGCGTCGTCATGGCGCTCGCGCGCGCCGTGCGGGGCCGGGCGCCCGCGCCGCGCGTGCGCGAGGGCGGACAGTCCGCGCCGGACGCCGGCGGGTGACAAATCCTGCACCCGCCCGTCGTACTCGTGCAGACCGGCCATTTCCCGGACAGTGGGGATCATCAGGTCGCACACCGCATGCAGCCGATCATTCATGTGCCGACGTTACATCCGGCGCGAGCCCCATAACGGACGATGATTCACCAGATCACAGTTGCGCATCCATTCGTTGTGAGGTCTGGCGGGTGATCGCGGACTGGATGAAGACTCTCGCCGCAAGGGGCTCGCGGCCCCGGCGAACACCTGCTCCGCCTGCACCAACAGCACCGCCTGCACCGCCTGTTTTCCCTGCAATTGAGCATGGCACAGCACCAGCAGCACGACTGATGAGTGAAGAGTAAAGCCGCTACAGCGGCGGGCGCGCGCCGGTTATCCGCCGGCGAGAGGGGTCAGTTTCACCATGACCGCACCGATCGAGACCACTGCTGCACAGGCCGGGGCGCAGCCCGAAGCCATTCTCAGTGGGGTCAAGAAGAGTCAGATCGAGGGACGTTCCCTCGGCCAGATCGCCTGGCTGCGCTTCCGGCGCGACAAGGTGGCCGTGGCCGGCGGCATCGTCGTGATCCTCCTGGTGCTGCTGGCCGTGCTGGCGAAGCCGATCGAGTCGATCTTCGGCCTGGACCCCAACGCGTTCCATCAGGACCTCGTGGACCCGGTGCTCCTCGCGCCCAAGGGCGCCTGGGGCGGCATGAGTTGGGAACACCCGCTCGGGGTCGATCCACAGTTCGGCCGCGATCTGCTGGCCCGGGTGATCGAGGGATCATGGGTGTCGCTGCTCGTGGCGACCGGCGCGACGATCCTGTCCAACGTCATCGGTACGGTGCTCGGCGTCATCGCCGGCTACTACGGCGGCTGGGTCGACAGCGTGATCAGCCGCATGATGGACACCTTCCTGGCCTTTCCGCTGCTGCTCTTCGCGATCTCCATTTCGGCTTCGCTGCAGGACGGCGCGTTCGGACTGGACGGACTTCCGCTCCGCATCTGCGTACTGATCTTCGTCATCGGATTCTTCAACTGGCCCTACATGGGTCGAATTGTGCGCGGGCAGACCCTCAGCCTGCGTGAACGTGAGTTCGTGGAAGCCGCCCGCAGCCTGGGTGCCCGCGGTCCGTTCATTCTTTTCCGTGAGCTGCTCCCCAACCTTGTGGCGCCGATCCTCGTGTATTCGACGCTGCTGATTCCGACCAACATCATTTTCGAGGCCGCACTGAGCTTCCTCGGGGTCGGAATCGCCCCGCCGCAATCGTCCTGGGGCGGCATGCTCACCAGCGCGATCGATCTCTACGAGGCCGATCCGCAATACATGATCGTGCCCGGCCTGGCGATCTTCGTCACGGTCCTGGCATTCAACCTGCTGGGCGACGGGCTGCGCGACGCCCTCGATCCCCGCAGCAAGTGACCCCGCGGCGCGACCTTCCGCGCGCGGCTGTGTATCTCCACCGAACGAGGGGGCTTTCCTCGGCATGAACAGCAGAAAAGCGACAGCGGTGCTGGCGCTTGCCACGGCTCTGGCCTTGGGAGCGTCCGCTTGCAGCAGCAGCGACAAGACCACCGACAAGGGAACGGGGACGAGCGCGGGTACCGACGCCGCCCTCACCCAGGTCGTCAACAAGAGTGACAAGGCCGGTGGGACGGTCTCGTACGAGCACTCCGACGTGCCCGACTCGCTCGACCCGGGGAACACGTACTACGGCTGGGTGCAGAACTTCTCCCGGCTGTACGGCCGCACGCTGGTCACCTTCAAGCCCGCCGCGGGCGCCGAGGGCCTGCAGATCGTCCCGGACCTCGCCACCGGTCTCGGCAAGGCCAGCGCCGACGCCAAGACCTGGACCTACACGATCCGCAAGGACGTGAAGTACGAGGACGGCACCCTCGTCACCTCCAAGGACGTCAAGTACGCGATCGAGCGCAGCAACTTCGCGCCCGAGGCGCTGTCCAACGGCCCGACGTACTTCAAGGCGTACCTGGTCGGCGGCGACGCGTACAAGGGTCCCTACAAGGACAAGAGCCCCGGCGGGCTCGCGTCCATCGAGACCCCGGACGACTCGACGATCGTCTTCCACCTGAGCAAGCCCTTCGCGGACTTCGACTACCTGGCGACGTTCTCGCAGACCGCACCCGTGCCGCAGGCCAAGGACACCGGCGCCCAGTACGTGAAGCACATCATGTCGACGGGCCCGTACAAGTTCGAGTCCTACGACGACGGCAAGAGCGCCGTCCTGGTGCGCAACCCGATGTGGTCGAAGGCGATCGACCCGCTGCGTCCCGCGCTCCCGGACAAGATCACGATGAAGTTCAAGGTGAACGGCGTCACGATCGACAAGGACCTGCTGGCCGGCACCATCACGGTCGACGCCGCCGGCGCGGGTGTGCAGCCCGCGAGCCAGCCGTCGGTGCTGAGCGCGGCGAACAAGAAGAACACGGACAACTCGTACGCGGGAGCCACGTCCTACGTGGCGCTGAACGTGAACGTGAAGCCGTTCGACAACCCGGACTGCCGTAAGGCGGTCCAGTGGGCGATCGACAAGACCTCGGTGCAGACCGCCGCGGGCGGCAATGTGAAGGGCGACGTCGCCACCACGCTGCTGCCGCCGTCGGTCAACGGCTACAGCAAGTTCGACCTGTACCCGACCCCGGGCAACAAGGGCGACACCACGAAGGCCAAGGCCGCGTTGACCGCCTGCGGCCAGCCCGGCGGCTTCACCACCAACCTGTCGGCGCGTTCCGACCGGGCCTCCGAGATGGCGGCGGCGACGGCGATCCAGAACTCGCTGAAGGCTGTCGGCATCACGGTCAACATCAAGAGCTTCCCGGCCGGTAAGTACTTCTCCAACTTCGCGGGTGTCCCGGACTACGTCCACTCGCACGGCCTCGGCATGATGATGATGGCCTGGGGCGCCGACTGGCCGACCGGCTACGGCTTCCTCGACCAGATCATCGACGGCAGCGCCATCAAGCCCTCGGGCGGCAACAACCTGATGGAGCTGAACGACCCGACGATCAACAAGGCCCTGTCGGACGCCATCGCGAACACGGACAGCGCCGCCCGCACCAAGGCGTGGGGCGACATCGACAAGCTGACCATGGAGAACGCGTCCGTGGTGCCGCTGCTGTACCGCAAGAACCTGCTCTACCGGCCGCCGTCCGCGACCAATGTCACGGTCACGCAGGCCTTCCTGGGCATGTACGACTACCTGCTGATCAGCTCCTCCAAGTAATCGGAAGGCAGGTGAAGGCATCGGTGTCCGCCAGGCCGGGTGACCCCCGGCCCGGCGGGCCCGGCGCCGCACGGCTGTGACTGCGTACATCATTCGACGCGTGATCGCCGCTTTGCTGCTGCTGCTGGTCGTCAGCGCGGTCACATTCGCGATCTTCTTCCTTCTGCCGCGCCTCGGCGGGCAAACCACCACCCAGTTGGCCACCCAGTACGTCGGCAAGGACGCCAACCCCGAGAGCATCGCGGCGGTCAAGAAGAACCTCGGCTTCGACCTGCCGCTCTACGAGCAGTACTGGCACTTCATCAAGGCCATCGCCGTCGGGGCGAACTACAAGTTCGGCCCGGACGCGTCGGTCTGCCACGCGCCTTGCTTCGGCTACTCCTTCAAGAGCCACATCGAGGTGTGGCCCGAGCTGAAGTCCCGTATTCCGGTCACGTTGTCACTGGCCATCGGTGCCGCCGTGATCTGGGTGATCTCCGGGGTGGCCATCGGTGTGCTGTCGGCCCTCAAGCGCGGCTCGTTCTTCGACCGGTTGTCGATGGGTGTCGCGCTGGCCGGCGTCTCGCTGCCGACCTTCTTCACCGGAATGCTCGCGCTCGGCTTCTTCCAGTACAACTGGCACATCTGGGACAACGTCCAGTTCGTGCCCATCTCCGACGATCCGTTCCAGTGGGCCTGGAACCTGGTCCTGCCCTGGTGCAGCCTGGCCTTCCTCTACTCCGCCCTCTACGCGCGGCTCACCCGCGCCGGGATGCTGGAGACGATGGGCGAGGACTACATCCGCACCGCGCGGGCCAAGGGGCTGCGGGAGAGCAGGGTCGTCGCCAAACACGGGCTGCGGGCCGCGCTCACCCCGATCGTCACGATCTTCGGCATGGACTTCGGTCTGCTGATCGGCGGCGCCGTCATCACCGAGAACGTCTTCTCCTTCAAGGGGATCGGCGCCTACGCCGTCGACGGGATCAGGGACAACGACCTGCCCATCGTGCTCGGCGTGACCATGGTCGCGGCCTTCTTCATCATCATGTGCAGTCTCCTGGTGGACCTGCTGTACGCCGCTATCGACCCCAGGGTGAGGTACTCGTGAGCACCGCCGGCAGCGATCCGCTGCGGAAGGACAGCGACCGCGACCCGTTGCGCAAGGAGGACGGGCCGGCTCCGAGCGCGGGCGCCACGGTCGGCGAGCCGGTGCTCACCGCCCGGCCGGACACCGCGGAGGCCTTCCTGGCGGTACGCGATCTGAAGATCCACTTCAATACCGACGACGGCCTCGTCCGGTCGGTCGACGGGATCAGCTTCGATCTCCAGCGCGGCCGGACGCTCGGCATCGTCGGGGAGTCCGGCTCCGGCAAGTCCGTGACCTCGCTGGGCATCATGGGCCTGCACCGCACCGCCAAGGCCAGGATCTCCGGCGAGGTGTGGCTGGACGGCGAGGAGCTGATCGGCGCAGACCCCGACCGGGTACGGCGGCTGCGCGGCATGAAGATGGCGATGATCTTCCAGGACCCGCTCTCGGCGATGCACCCCTACTACACGGTGGGCGCGCAGATCGTCGAGGCCTGCCGGGTGCACCAGGACGTCAGCAAGCAGGTCGCCCGCAAGCGGGCGATCGAGATGCTGGACCGGGTCGGCATCCCCGAGCCGCACCAGCGGGTCGCCGACTATCCGCACCAGTTCTCCGGCGGTATGCGCCAGCGCGCGATGATCGCGATGGCGCTGGTCAACAACCCGGAACTGCTGATCGCCGACGAGCCGACGACCGCCCTGGACGTCACCGTGCAGGCGCAGATCCTGGACCTGATCCGGGACCTGCAGAAGGAGTTCGGCTCCGCGGTCATCATGATCACGCACGACCTGGGCGTGGTGGCGGAGCTCGCCGACGACCTGCTGGTGATGTACGCCGGCCGGTGCGTCGAGCGCGGTACGGCCGAGAAGGTCTTCACCGAACCGCAGCACCCGTACACCTGGGGCCTGCTGGGCTCCATGCCGCGCATGGACCGCGAGCGGACCGAACGGCTCAACCCGGTCAAGGGCGCCCCGCCCAGCCTGATCAACGTGCCGTCCGGCTGCGCCTTCCACCCGCGCTGCCCGTACGCCGGGCTCAACGGCGGTTCCAGCGAGACGATCGTGCCGGAGCTGCGGGAGACCGCGGCCGGGCACTGGTCGGCCTGCCACCTCGGCGAGCAGGACCGGGACCGGATCTGGACCGAAGAGATTGCGCCCAAGCTGTGAAGGACCAGGCCGTGCCTCAAGAAGACGTGAAGATCCCCCAGCAGTCCACCGCGGGGGCGGAGCCCCTGCTCAGGGTCACCGGCCTGGTCAAGCACTTCCCGATCACCAAGGGAATGCTGCGCCGGCAGGTCGGCGCGGTGCAGGCGGTCGACGGGATCGACCTGCAGGTGGCGGCGGGCCAGACGCTCGGCGTGGTGGGGGAGTCGGGTTGCGGCAAGTCCACCATGGGCCGGCTGATCACCCGGCTGCTCGAACCCACCGGCGGGAAGATCGAGTTCCAGGGCCGTGACATCACCCATCTGAGCGTGGGGGAGATGCGACCGCTGCGCCGCGATGTGCAGATGATCTTCCAGGACCCCTACTCCTCGCTCAATCCGCGGCACACCATCGGCACCATCGTCGGAGCGCCGTTCAAGCTCCAGAAGGTGGCGACGGAGTCGGGCGTGAAGAAGGAGGTGCAGAACCTCCTGGAGCTGGTCGGCCTCAACCCCGAGCACTACAACCGCTATCCGCACGAGTTCTCCGGCGGGCAGCGGCAGCGCATCGGGATCGCGCGGGCGCTCGCCCTCAAGCCGAAGCTGGTCGTCGCGGACGAGCCGGTCTCGGCGCTGGACGTCTCCATCCAGGCGCAGGTGGTCAATCTGCTGGACGACCTGCAGAGCGAGCTCGGGCTGACGTACGTGATCATCGCGCACGACCTGTCCGTCATCCGGCACGTCTCGGACCGGATCGCGGTGATGTACCTCGGCAAGGTCGTCGAGGTGGCGGACCGCGAGGCGCTCTACGGGCAGCCGATGCATCCGTACACCAACGCGCTGCTGTCGGCGGTGCCGGTGCCGGACCCGAAGCGGCGTACCGCGCGGCAGCGGATCCTGCTGACCGGCGATGTGCCGTCGCCGATCAACCCGCCGTCCGGCTGCCGCTTCCACACCCGGTGCTGGAAGGCGACCGAGGTGTGCTCCACGCAGGAGCCGCCGCTGATCGCGCTCGCCACGGGACACGAGGTGGCGTGCCACCACCCGGAGAACGCTCCGGAGAAGGCCCAGGAGAAGAACGCCCAGGGGAAGGGCGCGGAGAACGGCCCGGCGATCGGTAATCAGCCAACTGACCTTTAGTGCATGACCACTTAGCGAAAAGTCATGGTCATGACGAGGGGGGAGGGTGCAGAGTCGGCGCGTCACTGTTCGCGTCCGAAGGGCAGACCCCCATGGCACCCTCCCGTCCGGCCCGACTCCTCGGCACCGCACTCGCTGTCATCAGCGTCTCGGCCTGTCTGATCTCCGGCGCCCCCGCGTCGGCAGCCGCCTCGCACAGCCCCAAGCCCGGCGCCCCCGGCATCGGGGACCCGTACTTCCCGCAACTCGGCAACGGCGGCTACGACGTCGCGCACTACGGGCTCGACGTCTCCTACGACCCGGCCAGTGACCGGCTCGACGGCCGGGCGGCCGTCACCGCCCGCGCCAACCAGAACCTCTCCTCCTTCGACCTCGACCTGCAGCAGCTCACCGTCACCTCGGTCAGCGTGGACGGCAAGCCGGCGCGCTTCACCCGCAGCGGCGACGAGATCGTCATCACCCCGCGGCACGCGCTGCGCAAGGGGCAGGAGTTCACCACCACCGTCGTCTACGGCGGAGTTCCGGAGCCGCTGAGCGGCCCCATCGTCTTCGGTTCCAACTACGGGTGGATGAAGACCACCGACGGTGTCTTCGTCGCCTGTGAGCCGAACGCCGCCTCGACCTGGTTCCCCGGCAGCGACCACCCGGCCGACAAGGCCACCTTCGACATCCGCATCAGCGCCCCCAAGGGCCTCAAGGGCGTCTCGAACGGCGTGCTGACCTCCCAGTACGACAAGGGCTCGCGCACCGTCTCCACCTGGCGTGAGTCCCGGCCGATGGCCACCTACCTCGCGACCGCCACCATCGGGAAGTTCGACGTCAAGACCGGAACCACGCCGGGCGGCATACCGATCTACGTCGCCACCGACCCGGTCCTCGCCAACGGCCCGGTGGACGTCTACGCGGTCACCGCCGAGGCCACCGACTACTGGTCCCAGGTCTTCGGCCGCTACCCCTTCGAGGAGACCGGCGCGATCGTCGACGACATGCCGGAGGCCGGGTTCTCGCTGGAGGTGCAGTCCAAGCCCGCCTACTCCGCGGTCCGTAGCGAGTCCACGATCGTCCATGAACTGGCCCACCAGTGGTTCGGCGACTCGGTGAGCGTCGAGCAGTGGAAGGACATCTGGCTCAACGAGGGCTTCGCGACCTATGCCCAGTGGCTGTGGACCGAGCACCGGGGCACCCGCTCCGCCCACGACGCGTTCCTCGCCGCGTACAACGGCCGCCCCGCCACGGCCGCCTTCTGGCAGATCGACGTCGCCGACCCGCAGCGCGACACGATGTTCGCCGACGCCGTCTACACCCGCGGTGCGATGACGCTCCAGATGCTCCGCGAGAAGATCGGCGACGCCGCCTTCTTCAAGCTGCTCAAGACCTGGACCTCGCAGCACCGCTACGGCAACGCGAACACGGCCCAGTTCACCGCGCTCGCCGAGAAGGTGTCCGGACAGCAGCTGGACGATCTGTTCGGTACCTGGCTCTCCACGAAGGGCAAGCCGGCCCTGTCGTAGGAGACCATATGGCGTGATCTCGGAACTCTTCTCCCCCTCCGTCCAGCACACGCTCGATATCGTCGGCATCTTCGTCTTCGCGATCTCGGGCGCGCTGGCCGCCGTCCGCAAGAACTACGACGTGTTCGGCATGGCCGTGCTCGCCGAGGTGACCGCGCTGGGCGGGGGGATCTTCCGGGACCTGATGATCGGGGCGGTGCCGCCCGCCGCCTTCAGCGACCTCGGCTACTTCAGCACCCCGCTCTTCGCCACGGTGCTGGTGTTCTTCCTGCACCCCGAGGTCGAGCGGATCAACACCACCGTGAACGTCTTCGACGCCGCCGGCCTCGGCCTCTTCTGCGTGGCCGGCACCGTCAAGGCGCACGACTACGGCCTCGGCCTGGTGCCGTCCGCCGCCCTGGGGCTCGCCACGGCGGCAGGCGGCGGCGTGCTGCGCGACCTGCTCGCCAACGAGGTGCCGTCGCTGCTCCGCTGGGACCGCGACCTGTACGCGGTCCCCGCCATGGTCGGCTCGATCATGGCGGCGCTGCTGATCAAGTTCGACGCGCTCACCGGGTTCACCAGCGGCGCCGCTGTCGTCAGCGCCTTCCTGCTGCGGCTGTGCGCCATGTACTTCGGCTGGCGCGCGCCCCGCGCCTGGCACCGCAGGAGCAGGGCGACGAGCGAGGAGGAGGCGCGGCAGGCGATGTAGGGCGCCCGCCCGGGCTCCGGGCTACCGTCCCAGCGCCGCACCGCCGTTGATGTGCAGGATCTGGCCGGTGACGTACGCCGCCTCGGGGGAGGCCAGATACCGGATGGCCGCCGCGATCTCGCTGGGCGCGCCGGGCCGGCCGGTCAGGGTCTGGGAGACCCGCGACGCGACGAAGTCGGGCGTCGCACGGTCGCCGAAGAACTCGGTGTCGCCGACGAATCCCGGCGCCACCGCGTTGGCCGTCACCCCGTCGGTGCCCAGCCGCTGCGCCAGCTCGAACGTGTAGGCGTGCAGGGCCGCCTTGGCGCCGCCGTAGGAGCCGGGGCCGCGCAGCGCGGCGATCGAGGACAGATGCACGATGCGCCCGCCGGGCCGCCGGAGCTGCGGCAGCAGCGCCTCGGTCAGCAGCACCGCGGTGAGCACGTTGGCCTCGAAGTTCCTCCGGTAGCCGGCCGCGATCCCCTCCAGCGTCCCGTCCGAGGACGAGGCGACGTTGCCGCCCGCGTTGGTGACGATCACGTCCACCGGGCCGTCGCCCTCGACGAACCGCGCCGCGTCCCGTACCTGTTCCGGGTCGCTGAGGTCGGCGGCGGTCCAGCTGACCAGCCCGTCGCCGTGCGTGGCGTTGAGCTTGTCCGCCGTCTCCCGCAGCAGCTCGGCGCGCCGGCCGATGATGACGACCCGGTCGCCGTCGGCCGCGAACGCCTCCGCGGTCGCGAGCCCGATGCCTGTGCCCCCGCCGGACACCACTACCCGTCGCCCCACTGTGTACTCCGTCAGGTATATGAACTCGAGTCAGGTCCTTGGTTGGAAACTAGGGAGCGGGCTCATCTGTGTCAAGGGTGTTCCGGTCGGTCGAATGAGGTCCAAGGAGCTGGACAAGACGGTGCTACTGGCGGGTAACATTCACGCCATGGCATATGCGGCAGCTCAGGCGACCATCGGGGACAGCGAATTCGACCGGGACACGGCGGTCGTCCCGCGACCCGGTGAACCCGGTGTCTACGACGCCGACCTCTCGGCGGGCTGGACCATCATCCAGGCCGTCAACGGCGGCTATCTGCTCGGCGTGATCGGCCGCGCCCTCCAGCAGGCGCTGCCGCACCCCGACCCCTTCACCGTCACCGCGCACTACCTCACCGCCTCCCAGCCAGGCCCCGCGACGATCCGCACCGAGACCGTCCGCGCCGGCCGCACCCTGTCCACCGGCCAGGCGTCGCTCTTCCAGACCGACGCGGAGGGCCGCGAGGTCGAGCGGATGCGGGTCATGGCGGCCTACGGCGACCTCGACGCACTGCCGGACGACGTGCGCACCGCCGCCGCCGTCCCGCCGATACCGCCCTACGAGGAGTGCTTCGGCGCCGACGCGGCGCCCGCGGGCGGCGGCGCCATCGCCGGCTCGACCGCCATCATCCAGCGCCTCGACCTGCGGCTCGACCCCGCCACCGCCGGCTGGGCGATCGGCGCCCCCTCCGGCAAGGGCGACATGCGCGGCTGGCTCGGCCTGGCCGACGGCCGTGACCACGACCCGCTCTCGCTGCTGCTCACGGTCGACGCCCTGCCGCCGACCGCCTTCGACCTCGGCATCAAGGGCTGGGTCCCGACCGTCGAGCTGACGGCGCACATCCGCTGCCGCCCCGCGCCCGGTCCGCTGCGCGTCTCCATCACCACCCGCAACCTGGCCGGCGGCTTCCTCGAGGAGGACGCCCAGGTCTGGGACAGCGCGGACCGCCTGGTCGCGCAGTCCCGTCAGCTCGCGCGGGCCCTTCTGTCCTGACCGTCGCCCGGGTCGGTCCCGACAGCCGGCCGGGCGACCGTAGAATCGGCGTCATCATGGCCTACCTCGACCACGCCGCCACCACGCCGATGCTGCCGGAAGCGGTGCGGACGATGACCGCGCACCTCACGGTCACCGGCAACGCCTCCTCGCTGCACGCACCCGGGCGGCGGGCCCGGAGAACCGTCGAGGAGTCCCGGGAATCGCTCGCCGAGGCACTCGGCGCCCGCCCCAGTGAGATCGTCTTCACCGGCGGCGGAACCGAGTCCGACAACCTCGCCGTCAAGGGCCTGTACTGGGCCCGCCGGGCCGAGGACCCGCGCCGGGTCCGGGTGCTGGCCAGCCCCGTCGAGCACCACGCCGTCCTGGACGCCGTCGACTGGCTCGTCGAGCACGAGGGCGCGCGCGTCGAGTGGCTGCCGGTCGACGCCTACGGCCGGGTGCACCCCGACGCGCTGCGCGAGGCCATCGAACGCGACCCCGGGACGGTCGCCCTCGCGACCGTGATGTGGGCCAACAACGAGGTCGGCACGATCATGCCGGTCCGCGAGCTGGCCGCGGTCGCCCGCGAGCACGGCGTCCCGCTGCACGCGGACGCGGTCCAGGCGTTCGGCCAGGTCGAGGTCGACTTCGCGGCCTCCGGACTCGACGCCATGACCGTGACCGGCCACAAGATCGGCGGCCCCTACGGCGTCGGCGCGCTCGTCCTGCGCCGCGAGCACACGCCCGTCCCGCTGCTGCACGGCGGCGGCCAGGAGCGCAGCCGCTCCGGCACCCTCGACGTCCCGGCCATCGCCGCCTTCGCGACGGCCGGCACGCTGGCCGCCGAGCGGCGTGAGCAGTTCGCCCGCGAGGTCGGCGCCCTGCGCGACGAGCTGGTGGCGAAGGTGCTCGCCGCCGTCCCGGAGGCCGTACTCAACGGCGACCCGGCCCCGGAGGGCCGGCTGCCGGCCAACGCGCACTTCACGTTCCCCGGCTGCGAGGGCGACTCACTGCTGCTCCTCCTCGACGCCCAGGGCATCGCCTGCTCCACCGGCTCCGCCTGCACGGCCGGCGTCGCGCAGCCCAGCCACGTCCTGATCGCGATGGGCCAGCCCGCCGACCGCGCCCGCGGCTCCCTCCGCTTCTCCCTCGGCCACACCACCACCCAGCCCGAGATCGACGCCCTGGCCGCGGCGATCGGCCCGGTGGTGGAACGCGCCCGCAAGGCCGGCCTCAGCTGACGTCCTGCGGACGGCTTCGGGAGGGGTGGCCGGGCTGATCCCGGCACGTTCAGCCGGCCCGGCGGAGCGGTTCCGGCTGGGCGCAGCCGCATCAGTCCCTGGGGCCAGTGACGTCAGCCTCTGCGGGCACCCCCCGGACGAAGTCCGGGGGAGGACACCGATCGGCTCGGGGACGGCCCCAGCCACAACCAGCCCGCCCGGCGTTTGAGGGCGCCCTCCGCAGGCGCAGGAGACCCGCCGGGCTTCGGGTCGGACCCAGCCACGAAAGCCCGCCCGGCGTCTGAGGGCGCCCTTCCGGCCCGCGCCGGTAATCCCGTCGAACCGCGCCGGAGGCGCAACGTACTCTGGAGGGGTTATGACTGACTCCCCCCGCGACGCTCGTCGCCTGCGCGTCCTGGCCGCCATGAGCGGCGGCGTCGACTCCGCGGTCGCCGCGGCCCGCGCCGCCGAGGCCGGCCACGACGTCACCGGTGTCCATCTGGCCCTCTCGGCGAACCCGAAGTCCTTCAGGACCGGCGCCCGCGGCTGCTGCACGGTCGAGGACTCCCGTGACGCCCGGCGCGCGGCCGACGTCATCGGCATCCCGTTCTACGTGTGGGACCTGGCGGACCGCTTCCGTGAGGACGTCGTCGACGACTTCGTCGCGGAGTACGCGGCCGGCCGCACGCCCAACCCGTGCCTGCGCTGCAACGAGAAGATCAAGTTCGCGGCGCTGCTGGACAAGGCGATCGCGCTGGGCTTCGACGCCGTCTGCACCGGCCATTACGCGACCGTCGTGATCAACGACGACGGCACCCGTGAGCTGCACCGCGCCTCGGACGCCGCGAAGGACCAGAGCTATGTGCTCGGCGTGCTCGACGAGCGCCAGCTCGCGCACGCGATGTTCCCGCTCGGGGACACCCTCACCACCAAGGACGAGATCCGCGCCGAGGCCGAGCGCCGCGACCTGGCCGTCGCGAAGAAGCCGGACAGCCACGACATCTGCTTCATCGCCGACGGCGACACCCAGGGCTTCCTCGCGAAGCACCTCGGCAGCGCAGAGGGCGAGATCCTGGACGAGGACGGCACCAGTCTCGGCACCCACAGCGGAGCGTTCGGCTTCACCATCGGGCAGCGCAAGGGGCTGCGCATCGGCACCCCCGCCGACGACGGCAAGCCGCGCTACGTGCTCGACATCTCGCCGGTGAACAACACCGTCACCGTCGGCCCGGTCGAGGCGCTGGACGTCACCGCGCTGACCGCCATCAAGCCCCGCTGGTGCGGCACTCCGCCCACCGGCCGCGCCACGTACACCGCGCAGCTGCGCGCCCACGGCGAGGACGTTCCCGTCACCGCCGAGCTGGTCGACGGCGAGCTGCTGGTGGAGTTCGACGGCGAGCCGGTGCGTGGCATCGCGCCGGGGCAGGCCGTGGTGCTCTACGACGGCACCCGCGTCGTGGGCTCCGCGACCATCGCCACCACGCAGCGGGCCCGCGCGGGCGTCGGTGCGGGTGCCGGTGCCGGCTCCGGTGGTCAGGCTTAGGACCCGCCGCGCCGCCTCGTAGGGTGGCGGGCATGAACATCTGTGTCTTCATGTCCGCCGCCGATCTCGACGAGCGCTACACCGTCCCGGCCCGCGAGTTCGCCGGGCTGATCGGCCGTGGCGGCCACACCCTCGTGTGGGGCGGCTCGGAGTCGGGCCTCATGAAGGTGGTGGCGGACGGCGTGCAGGAAGCGGGCGGCCGGCTGGTCGGCGTGTCCGTGGAGTTCCTGCACACCAAGGCGCGCAAGAACGCCGACGAGATGCTGATCACCGCGGACCTCGCGGAGCGCAAGGCGCAGCTGCTGCTGCGGTCGGACGCGATCGTCATCATGGTCGGCGGTACGGGCACCCTGGACGAGGCGACCGAGATCCTCGAGCTGAAGAAGCACGGCCTGCACACCAAGCCGGTCGTGCTGCTGAACGCGGCGGGGTTCTACGACGGCCTGAAACTGCAGTTCCAGCGGATGGATGCCGAAGGCTTCCTGCCGCTGCCCCTGAGCGACCTGGTCTTCTTCGCCGAGGACGGCGCCGAGGCCATGGCATACCTGGAGGAGAACGCGTGAGCACGCATCTGATCACCGGCGCCGGTTCCGGCATCGGCGCCGCTGTCGCCCGGCGGCTGCTGGACCGCGGCGACGAGGTGCTGCTCCTGGCGCGCGACGCCGGCCGGGCCAAGGAGCTGGCGTCGCGCTTCGCCGGCGCCCGCACCCTCGTCGGCGACTTGGCGGAACCGGCCCGGCTGTCGTGGGCCTTCGCCCACCAGCCGATGCCGGACCGGCTCGACTCGCTGCTGCACATCGCGGGCATCGTCGAGCTCGGCGGCATCGGCGAGCTCACCGCGAAGGTCTGGCAGCAGACCCTCGCCGTCAACCTGATCGCGCCGGCCGAGCTGACGCGGCTGCTCCTGCCGCAGCTGCGGATGTCGCAGGGCCACGTGGTCTTCGTGAACTCCGGGGCAGGGCTCAACGCGCATGCGAACTGGGGGGTGTACGCGGCGAGCAAGCACGGCCTGAAGGCGGTGGCGGACTCGCTGCGGCAGGAGGAGCACGGGAACGGGGTGCGGGTGACGAGCGTGTACCCGGGGCGGACGGCGACCCCGATGCAGGAGAAGGTGCACCATCAGGAGGGGGCGGAGTACGACGCTTCGCGCTGGATCGACCCGGAGTCGGTGGCGACGGCGATGCTGGCGGCCATCGATCTGCCGCGGGATGCGGAGATCAACGATCTGACGATCCGGCCGGGTCGCTGAGGCGGGTTGGTCGGTCGGGGGCCGGGCCCTCCGGGGTGGGGCTTCGAAATCGACTATTTACGAGCCTGGCGGCTCACAAATAGCTCGGCAGCATTTCGAAACCCCACCCCTGCGGGCCCGGCCCCCTCACGTTCGTGCCTCGGACGTGCCGGTCTCTTCGGGGTGCGGGCCCGGCCCCCTCACGTCACCGCACTGCTGCGGGTTGGGGTGGGAGTCCGCGACCTGTGGGTCTCGTACGCTTCGTGCGTGAGTACGGATGCGAAGTTCACGCTGCCCGCTGGTGCCGCTACCGGTGTCGGGTCGATGCCCGGAGGTGATGCGCGGGAGGCCGCGCGGACCGCTACCGGGGCGGTGGAGGCGCTGCCGTTCCTGCCGGAGCTGCCTGCGAGGGGGCCCGGGGCGGACATGATCGGGCGTTCGCTCGGGATGCTGGTCGATCTGTACGCCCGGGTGGAGCCCAGTGGATGGCGGTTCGGGGACCGGCCGGGGCGGGACAGCCGCCGGGCGGTGGCCTGGCTGGGGGAGGACCTGGATGCCCTGGAGGAGTTCACCCAGGGGTTCCAGGGTCCGCTGAAGGTGCAGGCCGTCGGGCCGTGGACGCTGTCCGCGTCGGTGGAGCGGCCCAACGGCGAGGCCGCGCTCGGCGACCCCGGCGCCGTCCGGGACCTGGCCGGGTCGCTCACCGAGGGGCTGCGGCTGCATCTGGCCGACCTGCGCCGGCGGGTGCCCGGTGCCGAGCTGGTGCTGCAGCTGGACGAGCCGTCGCTGACCGCCGTGCTGCGCGGGCACGTGCGGACGGCGAGCGGGTACCGGACGTACCGGGTGGTGGACCGGCAGGTGGCCGAGGACATGATCCGCGGCCTGGTCGAGGCCGTGGACGTGCCGGTGGTCGTCCACTCGTGCGCGCCGGACGTCCCGTTCCGGATGCTGCGGCGGGCCGGTGTCTCGGGCATCTCGTTCGATTTCGCGTTGCTGACGGAGAGTGACTGGGACGCGTTCGGTGAGGCGGTCGAGGGCGGTACGGCGCTGTTCGCCGGTGTCGTGCCGGGCACGGACACCGGATTGTCGGACCCTGCCGGTAGCGTGAGTGGTGTTCGGGCGCTGTGGCGCAGGCTGGGGCTGGATCCGGGGGCGTTGGGCACCTCCCTGGCGGTCACCCCTTCCTGCGGTCTGGCGGGGGCCTCGCCGGCCTATGCCCGTGCCGCGCTGGTGCACTGTGCCAAGGCGGCACGATCGCTCGTCGACAACCCTGAGTGAGGAAGGACAGGACCGCCGTGGAGATTCCTGCCGAAGTGCGCGAACAGCACGCTCAGTTGGCCGAGCAGGTCGAGGAGCACCGCTTCCGCTACTACGTCAACGACGCGCCGGTCGTCAGCGACGCCGAGTTCGACCGGCTGCTGCGGCAGCTGGAGGCGATCGAGGACGAGCACCCCGGCCTGCGCACTCCGGACTCGCCCACGCAGAAGGTCGCGGGGGCGTACCAGACGGATTTCACCTCGGTCGTGCACCGCGAGCGGCTGCTGTCGCTGGACAACGCGTTCGACGACGAGGAGCTGTCCGGCTGGGCGGACCGGGTCGCCGCCGAGCTCGAGGGCATCCCGTACCACTTCCTGTGCGAGTTGAAGGTGGACGGCCTCGCCGTCAACCTCACCTATGAGCACGGGCGGCTGACCCGCGCCGCGACCCGCGGCGACGGCCGCACCGGCGAGGACATCACGCCGAACGTCCGCACCATCTCCGACATCCCGGACCGGCTCTCCGGGAGCCGGATCCCGGAGCTCGTCGAGATCCGCGGCGAGGTGTACTTCCCCGGCGAGGAGTTCGAGGCGCTCAACGCCCGGCTGGTGGAGGCCGGCGACAAGCCGTTCGCCAATCCGCGCAACGCCGCGGCCGGCAGCCTGCGGCAGAAGGACCCGCGGGTCACGGCCTCCCGGCCGCTGCACATGGTGGTGCACGGCATCGGCGCCCGCGAGGGCTTCGACATCGACTGCCAGTCGCACGCCTACGAGCTGCTGCACGAATGGGGTCTGCCCACCGCGACGCACAACAAGGTCGTCGGCTCCCTCGACGAGGTGCGGGAGTTCATCGCCTACTTCGGCGAGCACCGGCACGACGCGGTGGAGCACGAGATCGACGGCGTCGTCGTCAAGGTGGACGAGATCCCGCTGCAGGGCCGGCTCGGGTCGACGTCCCGGGCGCCGCGCTGGGCGATTGCGTGGAAGTACGCGCCCGAGGAGGTCAACACCAAGCTCCTGGACATCCGGGTGGGCGTGGGCCGCACCGGCAGGGTCACTCCCTACGCGGTCGTCGAGCCGGTCACCGTCGCCGGCTCCGAGGTCGAGTTCGCGACCCTGCACAACCAGGAGGTCGTCAAGGCCAAGGGCGTCTTCATCGGCGACACCGTGGTGCTGCGCAAGGCCGGTGACGTCATCCCGGAGATCCTCGGCCCGGTGGTCGATCTGCGGGACGGCAGCGAGCGCGAGTTCGTGATGCCGACCGAGTGCCCGGACTGCGGTACGGCGCTGCAGCCGATGAAGGAGGGGGACATCGATCTGCGGTGCCCCAACGCCCGGTACTGCCCGGCGCAGTTGCGCGAGCGGATCTTCTACCTGGTGGGCCGCAAGTGCCTCGACATCGAGAACTTCGGGTACGTAGCGTCCACCGCGCTCACCCAGCCGCTGGAGCCCTCCGAGCCGCCGCTCAAGGACGAGGGCGATCTGTTCGACATGAACATCGAGCAGTTGCTGCCGATCCGGTCGTACGTGCTCGACCAGGACACCGGGCTGCCCAAGCGGGACGCCAAGACCGGCGACGAGAAGATCGTCACCTTCTTCGCCAACCAGCAGGGCGAGCCGAAGAAGAACGCGCTGGCCATGCTGGAGAACATCGCCGCGGCCAAGGACCGGCCGCTGGCGCGGATCATCACCGGGCTGTCGATCCGGCATGTCGGGCCCGTCGCCGCTGAGGCGCTGGCCAGGGAGTTCCGGGACCTCGACCGGATCAGGGACGCCGAGGAGGCCGAGCTGGCCGCGGTGGACGGGGTCGGCGGGACCATCGCCGCCTCGGTCAAGCAGTGGTTCGCCGAGGACTGGCATCTGGAGATCATCGAGAAGTGGCGTGCCGCCGGGGTGAAGTTCACCGAGGAGGGCTCGGACGAGGGTCCGCGGCCGCTCGAAGGACTCACCGCCGTCGTGACCGGCACGCTCACCGGCCACACTCGGGACGGGGCGAAGGAGGCGCTGACCTCGCTCGGGGCGAAGGTCACCGGATCGGTCTCCAAGAAGACGGACTTCGTGGTGGTGGGGGAGAACCCCGGCTCGAAGTACGACAAGGCCGTCCAGCTGAAGGTGCCCATCCTCGACGAGCCGGGCTTCGCGGTACTTCTGTCCGAGGGTCCGGAAGCCGCCCGGGAGGCCGCGGTGAACCCGGCCGAATAACCCGGCGCCAATCACCCGTTCGGCCTATATCCGAACGTTCCGGGTGCGGGGATCCCATTCGGGCAACCACGGTCGATCGGTGCCCGAGGCAGCCTTCTGCGGCCTACTGTTGAGAGGCGCGCCGGAAGGGCATGAACCTTCCAGCAGCCTTTGCGGGTATCCGCTGCGGGCACGGCGCGGTGGACCCGGGTGTCGCACCAGGCTGTGAGAGGGACAGGAATGGAACCGACGGAGGGCGCCGGACCGGCGCAGCGGCTGCGTTGGCCGGCCGCGCCGGTACTGCCCCCGGCGGTTTTACGCATCGCGGTGGTGGCGGTCGCGGGACTCGCACTGGCGGCCGGCGTCCTGGGCGCCGTCCATGAGGGCCGGGCGCTCTTCCCCGGCGGCACCGTCGGCTGGGCGTTCGCCGTCCTGACCGGCATCATCGTCGGCCATCTGGTGGCGATGGGCCGCGACCGCTGGTGGGGCGGCACCGGCTCCGGCGCGGCCCTCACCCTGGCGATGCTGCTGCTCTACGGCTGGGTGCCGTCGGTGCTGGTCAGCCTGGCCGTCGTGGTGCTGGTCGGCGCCGCCCGCCGGCACCGCTGGCGGCAGGCGCTGCTGCACGGCGCCGTGGACATACTCGGCGTCGGCACGGCCTCGCTGACCCTGGCCTGCTTCGGTGTGCACCCCTCGGTGGCCACGCCCTGGCACCCCGAGGACTGGGGTCTGGCGGCCGGTCCGGCGATCGTCGTCACCGCTCTGGCCTATCTGACCGCGACGCGTGCGCTGCTCTGGTACGCGGTCGCCCCGCGCGGCGGCGGTCTGCCGACGGTGGCCCGCACCGCGCTGATGCGCCAGGGGATGGTGGGCGTCGCCCTGCTGGGGCTCTCCCCGCTGATCCTGGTCGTCGGCTGCGACATGCCGGTCCTGCTGCCGCTGTTCGCCGTCCCGCTCATCGCCCTGGACTCGACGCTGTGGATCGCGCACGCCCGCGCCGAGGAGCAGCTGCGCGACCCGCTGACCGGGCTGCCCAACCGCCAGTGGCTGCTGGAACGCGCCTGGACCGCACTGGACGACGCGGAGCGCAACGGCGAACGCACCGCCCTGATCCTCATCGACCTCGACAAGTTCCGGTCGGTCAACGACACCCTCGGGCACCTGGCCGGCGACCGGCTGCTCCTCCAGGTCGCCGACCGGCTGCGGCTCGCGCTGCCCCGCGGCGCCGAGGCGGCCCGGCTGGGCGGCGACGAGTTCGCCGTCCTGCTGCCCTGCTGCGACTCCCCGACCCGCGCCCAGCGCATCGCCCGCGCCCTGGTGGCGGCCCTCGGCTCACCGCTGAGTCTCGACGGGCTGACCCTGGTGCTGGAGGCCAGCGCCGGTGTGGCGGTCTTCCCCGACCACGCGGTGGACGCCGAAGGGCTGCTGCGCCGCGCGGACGTGGCGATGTACCAGGCCAAGCGCGACCGCAGCGGCGTCGAGGTCTACGAGGCGACCCGGGACGGCAACACCCCGGACCGGCTGGGCCTGTTGGGCGATCTGCGCCGGGCGCTGGACTCGGGCGACGTCGAACTGCACTACCAGCCGAAGGTCTGCTTCGACGGGAAGATCGCCGGCCTGGAGGCGCTGGTGCGCTGGGAGCACCCGCAGCGCGGCCGGGTCAATCCCGAGGAGTTCATCGCCATGGCGGAGACCTCCGGGCTGATGCCCCAGCTGACCGAGTACGTGCTGGAGACGGCGCTGGGCCAGGTCGCCCGCTGGCGCAAGATGGGCCTGGACGTACCGGTCGCGGTGAACGTCTCGCCGCGCGATGTGCACAGCCCAGGCTTCGCGGGCGCGGTCGCCGCGCGGCTCGCCCGGCACGGCGTCCCGCCCGGCTCACTGCAACTGGAGATAACCGAACACGTCCTGCTGGAGGATCCGCAGCGGGCCGCCGACACCATGGCCGGGCTGACCGGGCACGGCGTGAAGATGTCGCTCGACGACTTCGGCACCGGCTACTCCTCCCTGGTCCACCTGCGCAAACTGCCGGTCAGCGAGCTGAAGATCGACCGCTCGTTCGTGGCCCGGCTGGTCCTCGACAACGAGGACGCCGAAATCGTCCGCTGCACCGTCGACCTCGCACACTCGCTCGGCCTGCTCGTCGTCGCCGAGGGTGTGGAGGACGACGAGACCTGGGAGCGGCTGCGGGACCTGGGCTGCGACGCCGTACAGGGCTGGCTGGTCGCCGCCGCGATGCCGCCCGACGAGGCGACCGCCTGGCTGCGCGCCCGCGGTGAGCACGGCTGGCGGCGCCCCAACGCGCTGGAGCGCGAGCCGGAGCCGGAGCACGCACCGGTGGCGGACGCGGACCAGCCGTCCGGGCAGGCCGTGCCGTAGTACGGGCCGGTTCCCGCCACGCTGTGGGCCGCACCGGCGGCCCGTGGCCTTAACCGTTTCGTCGCCAGGGGGTCCGCCCCCATAGGATTGGGCGCGAAACCATCGAACTCACCCCCAGAGGATCGCTGCATGCCTGGCATCACACGCGAGGAGGTCGCCCACCTCGGCCGGCTGTCGCGTCTTGAGCTGAAGGACGAAGAGCTCGACCACTTCGCCGAGCAGCTCGACGTGATCATCGGCGCGGTCGCCCGCGTATCCGAGGTGGCCGGCGAGGACGTACCCCCGACCTCCCACGCGCTGCCGCTGACCAATGTCATGCGCCCGGACGAGGTCCGGCCGTCGCTGACCGCGGCCGAGGCGCTCTCCGGCGCCCCGGCGCAGGAGCAGCAGCGCTTCAAGGTGCCGCAGATCCTGGGGGAGGACTAATCACCATGACTGACCTGACCAGGCTCACCGCGGCCGAGACCGCCGACGTCGTCGCCACCGGCAAGGCCTCCGCCGTCGAGGTCGCCCAGGCGCACCTCGACCGCATCGGCGCCGTCGACGAGAAGGTGCACGCCTTCCTGCACGTCGACACCGAGGGCGCGCTCGACGCCGCCCGCGCCGTCGACGAGCGGCGCGCCAAGGGCGAGAAGCTCGGCCCGCTGGCCGGCGTCCCGCTCGCGCTGAAGGACATCTTCACCACGAAGGGGATCCCGACCACTGTCGGCTCCAAGATCCTCGAAGGCTGGATCCCGCCGTACGACGCGACGGTGACCAAGCGCCTCAAGGACGCGGGCATCGTCATCCTCGGCAAGACCAACATGGATGAATTCGCCATGGGGTCCTCGACCGAGAACAGCGCCTACGGCCCGACCGGCAACCCGTGGGACCTCACCCGGATCCCCGGCGGCTCCGGCGGCGGCTCGTCCGCGGCGCTCGCCAGCTACCAGGCGCCGCTCGCGATCGGCACCGACACCGGTGGCTCGATCCGCCAGCCCGCGGCCGTCACCGGCACGGTCGGCGTCAAGCCGACCTACGGCGGCGTCTCCCGCTACGGCATGGTCGCCTTCTCGTCCTCCCTCGACCAGGGCGGGCCCTGCGCCCGTACGGTCCTGGACGCGGCGCTGCTGCACGAGGCGATCGCCGGCCATGACCCGCTGGACTCGACGTCCATCGACGCACCGGTCCCGGCCGTCGTCGAGGCGGCCCGCAACGGCAACGTCAAGGGCATGCGGATCGGCGTCGTCAAGGAGTTCGGCGGCGAGGGCTACCAGGCCGGCGTCATGCAGCGGTTCAACGAGTCCGTGGAGCTGCTGCGCGAGCTGGGCGCCGAGATCGTGGAGATCTCCTGCCCCTCGTTCAAGCTGGCGCTGCCCGCGTACTACCTGATCGCGCCGTCCGAGGCCTCGTCCAACCTGGCCCGCTTCGACGCCATGCGCTACGGCCTGCGGGTCGGCGACGACGGCACGAAGTCCGCCGAGGAGGTCACCGCGCTCACCCGCGAGGCCGGCTTCGGCGACGAGGTCAAGCGCCGCATCATCCTCGGCACGTACGCGCTCAGCTCCGGCTACTACGACGCGTACTACGGCTCGGCGCAGAAGGTCCGCACGCTGATCTCGCGCGACTTCGAGGCCGCCTTCGGCACCGTGGACGTGCTGGTCTCGCCGACCACCCCGACCACCGCGTTCCCCATCGGCGAGCGCGTGGACGACCCCATGGCGATGTACCTCGCCGACCTGTGCACCATCCCGTCCAACCTGGCCGGCAACGCGGCGATGTCCGTGCCGTGCGGTCTGGCTCCCGAGGACGGGCTCCCGGTCGGGCTGCAGATCATCGCCCCGGCCATGGCCGACGACCGGCTCTACCGGGTCGGTGCCGCGGTCGAGGCCGCGTTCACCGGACGATGGGGTCACCCGCTGCTTGAGGAGGCACCCGCGCTGTGAGCACCCTGAAGAAGGCCAAGGGCTTCAAGAAGAGCAAGCTCGGCCTGTACATCTCGATCGGCACCACGCTCTTCGGCGCCGTGAGCACCATCAAGCAGGCACGCAACGCTCAGGGCGAGCACGACCGGTTGATGCTGGCCGACGCCGTGATCAGCGCCGCCGCCATCGCCACCGGCCTGGCACTGCTCGTCCGCGAGCTGCGCAGCCTCGCCGACGACGACGTCCTGGCGGACTGAGAGGTAGTGGAATGACCGTCATGGACCTGGAGTCCTACGAGGACGCCCTGTCGGTGTACGACCCGGTGATGGGCCTTGAGGTCCACGTCGAGCTCGGCACGAAGACCAAGATGTTCTGCGGCTGCTCGACCACCCTCGGCGCCGAGCCCAACTCCCAGACCTGCCCGACCTGTCTGGGCCTGCCCGGCTCGCTCCCGGTCGTGAACGCGATCGGCATCGAGTCGGCCATCAAGATCGGTCTCGCGCTGAACTGCGAGATCGCGACCTGGTGCCGCTTCGCGCGGAAGAACTACTTCTACCCGGACATGCCGAAGAACTTCCAGACCTCGCAGTACGACGAGCCGATCGCCTTCAACGGCTATCTGGACGTCGCACTGGAGGACGGCGAGATCTTCCGGGTCGAGATCGAGCGCGCCCACATGGAGGAGGACACCGGCAAGTCCCTCCACGTCGGCGGCGCGACGGGCCGTATCCACGGCGCCTCGCACTCGCTGCTCGACTACAACCGGGCCGGTATCCCGCTCATCGAGATCGTCACCAAGCCGATCGAGGGCGCGGGGGCACGGGCTCCCGAGGTCGCCAAGGCGTACGTCGCCGAGCTGCGCGAGCTCATCAAGGCGCTGGACGTCTCCGAGGCCCGGATGGAGCAGGGCCAGATGCGCTGTGACGTGAACCTGTCGCTGCGCCCGCACGGCCGCGAGAAGTTCGGCACCCGCTCGGAGACGAAGAACGTCAACTCGCTCCGTTCGGTCGAGCGCGCGGCGCGCTACGAGATCATGCGGCACGCGGCGGTGCTCAACTCCGGCGGCACGATCGTGCAGGAGACCCGGCACTTCCACGAGGAGGACGGCTCCACCACGGCCGGCCGCATCAAGGACAACGCCGAGGACTACCGGTACTTCCCGGAGCCCGACCTCGTCCCGATCGCCCCGGCCCGTGACTGGGTCGAGGAGCTGCGCGCCGGACTTCCGGAGCTGCCGCGGGTGCGGCGGGACCGGCTGAAGACCGAGTGGGGCATCTCCGACCACGAGATGCAGTCGGCGCTCAACGCGGGCGCGATCGATCTGATCACCGCGACGATCGACGAGGGCGCCCCGGCCGACCAGGCCCGTAAGTGGTGGATGGGCGAGCTGGCCCGTGCCTCGAACGAGACCGGCAAGGAGCTGGCCGATCTCGGTATCTCGCCGGCGCAGGTCGCGCGCGTGACGGCGCTGGTCGCCGAGGGCTCGCTCAACGACAAGCTGGCCCGCCAGGTCATCGAGGGTGTCCTCGCCGGCGAGGGCGGTCCTGACGAGGTCGTGGAGAAGCGCGGTCTCAAGGTCGTCTCGGACGAGGGAGCGCTCGGCGCGGCCGTGGACGAGGCGATCGCGGCCAACGCCGCCGTCGCCGATAAGATCCGCGCCGGCAACCTCGCGGCCGCCGGCGCCCTGATCGGCGCGGTCATGAAGCTGACCCGCGGCCAGGCCGACGCCAAGCGTGTCCGGGAGCTCGTCCTGGAGAAGCTCGGGGTTCAGGGCTGACCCGAGCAGTCGAAGACGCGTTCGAACGGTGAAAAGGCGGTCCCCGGTGGGGGCCGCCTTTTCCCTGTGAGGAAGCGCACGAAACCACCAAAGGATCATTTTTCGCTGCAAGAGTGACAGCCGCACCTGAAGTGTTCTTTGAGGGCTATTCCCTGAAAGATCCACCCGAGATACCCAGGGAAGCAGGGAATGGCCGCACTCGCCCGGTGGTGTCTCCGCCGTCGTCTCACCGTCGTTCTGCTGTGGATCGTCGCGCTCGCCGGCCTCACCGCCGGTGCCGCCCTCGCCGGTTCCGCCTACTCGAACGACTACGGGATACCGGGCACCGAGTCCGGCCGGGCGACCGCCCTGCTGGAGCAGGCCTTCCCGCACCAGGCCGGCGACTCGGACACCATCGTCTGGCACACCGACGGCACCGGCAGCGTCCGCGCCGACGGCGTCGAGCAGCGGATGACCAGGACCCTCGACCGGATCGCGAAACTCCCCGGCGTCGCCTCGGTGACCAACCCGTACAGCCCCGAGGGCGCCGGACGCATCAGCCATGACGGCCGGACCGCCTACGCCGACGTCACCTTCGACAGCGCCGCCGACGACATCGGCGCCGGCCAGGCCAAGGCCGTCGTGGACACCGCGAAGGCCGCCGAGGGCGGCGGACTGCGGGTCGAGCTGGGCGGCACCGCCGTCGCGGCCACCGAGAGCGGCAGCGCCCACCTCAGCGAACTGATCGGGATCGGCGTCGCCGCCGTGGTGCTGCTGCTGGCCTTCGGCTCCTTCGCCGCCATGTGCCTGCCGATCGCGACCGCGCTGATGGGCGTCGGCACCGCTTACATGGGCATCGAGCTGCTCGGCCATGTGATGACCGTGGCCGACTTCGCACCGATGCTCGGCATGCTCATCGGCCTCGGCGTGGGCATCGACTACGCGCTGTTCATCGTCACCCGGCACCGCAGAGGTCTCAAACGCGGCCTGTCGGTGCGCGACGCGGCCGAGCAGGCCGTCAGCACCACCGGCCGCGCGGTGGTCTTCGCGGGCGGCACGGTCTGTGTGGCGCTGCTCGGCATGCTCATCCTGCAGCTCAGCTTCCTTAACGGGGTCGCCGTCGCGGCGGCGCTCACCGTCATGCTGACGGTGGCCGCCTCGATCACCCTGCTGCCCGCCCTGCTCTCCATGATCGGCATGAAGGCGCTCAGCCGCCGGGAGCGGCGCCGGCTGACCGAGCACGGCCCGCAGCCCGAGGTGCCCACCGGGCTCGCCGCCCGCTGGTCCGCCTTCGTGGAGCGGCACCCCAAGCTGCTCGGCAGCCTGGCCGCGGCCGTGATGCTCGTCCTCGCGCTGCCCACCCTCTCGCTGCACCTCGGCACCTCCGACCAGGGCAACAATCCGGCCGCCAGCACCACCCGGCAGGCCTACGAGCTGCTCGCGGACGGCTTCGGCCCCGGCACCAACGGGCCGCTGACCCTCGTCGCGGACCTCCAGGGCGCCGATGCCCGGCTCGCCCTCGACCAG
Organism: Streptomyces sp. SID13666; assembly: GCF_010548325.1. Classification (NCBI taxonomy): domain Bacteria; kingdom Bacillati; phylum Actinomycetota; class Actinomycetes; order Kitasatosporales; family Streptomycetaceae; genus Streptomyces; species Streptomyces sp. SID13666. Next base: position 63,479 of record NZ_JAAGLX010000026.1, read on the forward strand.
CTGCCGCAGACCCTGCGCGACACCCCGGGCGTCGCGTCGGTGACCTCCGCGACCGTCAGCGGCGACACCGGCGTGATCACCGTCGTCCCGGACACCGCACCGCAGTCCCGGGACACCTCCGAGCTGGTGAACCGGCTGCGCGACGACGTGCTGCCGCAGGCCGAGGACGGCTCCTCGCTCCAGGTGTACGTGGGCGGCCCCACCGCGAGCTACGACGACTTCGCGTCCGTCATCATCGGCAAGCTGCCGCTGTTCATCGGGGCGGTCGTCGGCCTCGGCTGTCTGCTGCTGCTCCTGGCGTTCCGGTCCATCGGCATCCCGCTGAAGGCGGCGGCGATGAACGTGGCCGCGGTCGCGTCGTCCTTCGGGATCGTCGTCGCGATCTTCCAGTGGGGCTGGGGGAGCGAGTTCCTGGGCCTGGGGGCGGCCGGCCCGATCGAGCCGTTCCTCCCGGTGATCATGGTCTCGGTGCTCTTCGGACTGTCGATGGACTACCAGGTCTTCCTGGTGAGCCGGATGTACGAGGAGTGGCTGGAGACCAAGGACAACCGGCGCGCGGTACGCGTCGGGCTCGCCGAGACCAGCCGGGTGATCAACTCGGCCGCGGTCATCATGATCGCGGTCTTCCTGGCCTTCGTGCTCAGCGGCGACCGGGTCATCGCGATGTTCGGCATCGGCCTGGCGGCGGCCGTCGCGCTGGACGCGTTCATCCTGCGCACCCTGCTGGTGCCGGCGCTCATGCATATGCTCGGCGGCGCCAACTGGTGGCTGCCGGGGTGGCTGGACCGCCGGCTGCCCAGAATCAGCATCGAACCGCCGGCGGCCCCGGCCCCCGCCCTGGCCCCCGCTCCCGTCCAGCTGCCCGGACCCCGGACAGCCGAACGGGAGCCGACGCCTACTTCTTGAGCATCGGGTTGCCGAGCGCTGCCGTGCCCTGGTCCTCGCAGTACTGAGCGGCCGTCTTCCGGTCGTACTCGATCCGCAGGCGCAGCGCGCCCTTCACATCGACGGTGATCTTCTCCGTCGTGCCGAGCACGAGCTTCTTGAGGGCCAGCCGCTTGCCGTCCGCGGTGATGGTCAGCCCGACCGCCGCGTTCTTCGAGGTGTCGAGCAGCCCGGCGTCGACGGTGAAGGTCGTCCACGCCCGGTTGAGGTTGAACTCCTCGAAACCGGTCTCACAGGCCGTCGTCACCTTGGCGTCCGTGTACTCCTTGGTGTTGACGGTCGCCGGGATCTCGTCGAACGCGTCGTTCCCGGAGGCGTCCACCCAGTTCATGGCCGTCAGGGAGACGTTGTCGCCCTCGGTGATCGAGGTCGGCTTGCCCGAGCCGGAGTCCGAACCGGACGGTTCGGGGGAGGACGCCTCGTCGGACGGCGACGCACTCGTCGGGTCCGCCGTCGTCGTCGGCGGCGAACTGATCTGCTGCTGCGCGGAGGTGCTGGTCTTGGGGTCGGCCGCGTCGTCCTTCTTGTCGTCGCCCATGAACTTGACGGCGACCAGCGCCCCGGACGCCATCAGGACGACCGCGAGGACCGCGGCCAGGATCAGCGGGCCCTTCTTGCCGCGCTTGGGCGGCAGCGGGGTCGCCGCCGTCGCCGGACCGGGGCCGGGACCCGGGCCCTGCGGCGGGGGCTGCTGGTGGAACGCGGCCACCGGCGGCTGCACCTGCTCCGGTACCTGCGTCGGTGTCGGCGCCTGCGCTCCGAGCACCACCGTGGGCCTGGTGTCCGTCACCGGGTCCCCCTCCGGCGGCGCCGGGATGTACGAGGGCGGCGGCGTGTGCACCGGCGGTGCGTGGACCGGCACGGGGACGGGGGCCGGCCGGTCCGGGAGCGGCGGTACTGCCGGCGCCTGGCCGGGCGGCGGCGGGGCGGCGTCCGCGACCGGGACCGCGTCCTTGGGTCCCGAGGTGCGCGGAGTGCGCGTCGTCGAGATCACCGCCGGGCGCAGCTCACGCACCCACGCGGAGAGCGACTCCGGCCGGTTCGCCGGATCCGTGGCGAAGACCGCCGCGATCCGTGCCGCCCGCTCCGGCTCAAGACCGGCCAGCTCGGGCAGCGCCAGCAGCGCGGCCCTGACCTGCTCCGGCATGGTGGCCGGCGACTCCCCGCTGAGCAGGAAGTACGCGAGGGCGCCGAAGGCGTAGCGGTCGGTGGCCGCGCTGCGCTTGCCCTCGAAGACCTCCGGCGCGGCGAACCCGGGGGTGAACCACACCTCGGCCGTCTGGTGGTCCGCGGTCAGCTTGCTCAGACCGAAGTCGACCAGCGTGGCCTGGCCGTTGGCGTCGATCATGACGTTGCCGGGGGAGAGGTCGCCGTGCACGACCGAGCGGCCGGAAGGAGTGGCGGAGCCCGTGTGCAGCCAGTCCAGGACGTCGGCGAGCTGCTCCAGGCAGCGCACGGCCTCGCGGCGTTCGGCGGGGGTGTCCAGGGCGCGCTCAGCGCGCCAGTCACGCAGGTCGAGGCCCTCCACATGGTTCATGACCAGGTACAGGGCGCGGCCCGCCGCCTCCGGGGCGGCCTCACCCGTACGGTGCGCGGACGGACCCTCGAAGTGCTCGCGGATGCCGACCACACCGAGGCGGTTGACGAACCGCAACAGCTCGGCCTGCTCACGCCATTTGGAGCTGATCCGGTCGAACTGTTCCTGCGACAGCGTCGTTTTCGAATCGAGCACCTTGACGACGACAGGTTCGGTGCCACCGCCGAGTTCGATCTCGGCGAGGTAGAGCACGGCCTCGCCTCCGCGGCCGATGGATCGCAGCAGGCGGTAACGGTCGGGTGCGCCGTCAGGGCCGATGTACAGACCGGTGTCCACTTGGTGTTTCTTCCCTCCCCCTATATCCCTGGAGTCCCGCGGAAAACATTGCGGCCAGGGGGAGTTCAGGTTGCCGCGCACGACTCGGGCAGGTCAAGCGCAGTTGCCGGGCCGTAACACGGGGATCGCACTCAGCGAGCTCTCAGGCTCCTCTCAGAAACGGAACCTACGGTTTCGTCCCATGGACACCACGAAGACCGACGCACTGGACAAGGCCGTCACCGACCCGGAGACCAAGGACAGCACGGAGAGCACGGACTCCACGGCCACCGCGGCGGACGACCGGGACGCGGCCGTCCCGGCGCAGGGCAGCACCGAACCGGACGCACGCGACGAGGACGGCTTCGACGAGGACGACCTCGACGACGAGCCGGCCGGAACGCAGGGCGCGACCGGTGTGCTGGCCGCCGCGGGCTCGGTCGTCGCGGTCGGGCTGGGCATCTCGTCGCTCACCGGCACCTGGATCGGCGACCTCATGAAGGACCGCGAGCAGCTGATCGGCCAGATCAAGACCTCGGGCGGCTCGGTGCACGCCCAGCTCGCCGCCGGCTACGGCACCCCCTGGCACACCGTGGCGCTCTTCAACGGCATCTTCGCCCTGGTCGCCATCCTGGTCGCCGCCGTCGTCCTGTTCCGTCCGGGCCGGCCCGCCGCGGCCGGGAACCACTGGAGCCAGGCGCTCGCGTGGGGCGGTCTGATCCTCGGCGTCCTCGGCCTGCTGATCGCCGGCGTCATGTGGTTCGACGTCTTCACCGACCTGCCGGTGGTCGCCGCCACGCCTCAGCAGTGAACGCCTCAGCAGAGAACTCCTCAGTGGTGAACCCCTCAGCAGTGAACTCCTCAGTGGTGAACCCCTCAGCTGTGAACCCCTCAGCAGTGAACTAAGGCCCCCCGTGCTGGTAAGGCACCGGGCCTAAGTACCCCCGGCGACCGGAGTTCGGGCAGCTGCCCGATGTGGCGCACCCCCCTTGGGGACGAGGCTTGTCCCAGCGGAACAAGCCGCACAGCCAAGGGGAACACACCATGTACGAGCTCGAACTCCACAAGGTCCGCGCCACCGAACTCCAGCGCCGGGCGCGGGACGAGAACCAGGCCCGCGCGGTCATCGCCGTCCGCCGGAGCGAGCGCCAGGCCCAGCGCCAGGCGCAGCGCGCGGCACGCCGCGAGGGGCGGGTGAACACGGACGCCGGCCGGGTGGGCCGCGCACTGCGCGGCGTACGGCACCACGCGGCGTCGTGAAGTGATATCCGGTACTGCGCTGTCGGACTGCCGTGCGATGCTCAGCAATGTGCAGACCCAGTCCGTCAGCCCCGTCTTCGTCGGCCGCGACAGCGAAATGACCCGCCTCGCCGATGCGCTCGCCCGCGCCCGAGCGGGCGAGCCGCAGGGCCTGGTCGTCAGCGGTGAGGCCGGCGTCGGCAAGACCCGCCTCACCGAGGAGTTCCTCGCGGCCGCCGCCCTGTCGGGCGCGGTCACCGCCGTCGGCGGCTGTGTGGAGATCGGTGCGGACGGCCTGCCCTTCGCACCGGTGTCCACCGCCCTGCGCTCGCTGTACCGGCAGCTCGGGGACGAACTGACGGCCGCGGCCGGCAACCAGGCCGGCGAGCTGTCACGGCTGCTGCCCGAGCTGGGCGAGCACCGCGAGATGACGCGCGAGGGGCGCGATTCGCAGGACGACGACGGCCGGGTACGGCTCTTCGAGCTCACCGCCCGGCTGCTGGAGCGGCTGGCCGCGGACCGCACCGTCGTCCTCGTCCTGGAGGACCTGCACTGGGGCGACCGCTCCACCCGCGAGCTGCTCGCCTACCTCTTCCGGTCGCTGCACCGCGGCCGGCTCGTGATCGTGGCCACCTACCGGTCCGACGACATCCACCGCAGGCACCCGCTGCGGCCCTTCCTCGCCGAGCTGGACCGGCTGCGCACCGTCGACCGGATCGAGCTGTCCCGGTTCAGCCGCGCGGAGGTCCGCTGCCAGATCACCGGCATCCTGGCCGCCGAGCCCGAGGGCGGCATGGTGGACCGGGTCTTCGAGCGCTCCGACGGCAACCCGTTCTTCGTGGAGGAACTGGCCGTCAGCATCCAGCAGGGCTGCAGCTCCGGGCTGAGCGACTCGCTGCGCGACCTGCTGCTGGTGCGGCTCGAAACGCTGTCCGAGGATGCCCAGCGCGCCGCGCGGATCGTCGCCGAGGGCGGCACCACCGTGGAGTACCCGCTGCTCGCCGCCGTCGCGGGGCTCTCCGAGGACGACCTCATCGAGGCGCTGCGCGCCTGCGTCGGCGCCAACATCCTGCTGCCCTCCGAGGACGGCGACGGCTACCGCTTCCGGCACTCCCTGGTCCGCGAGGCGGTCAGCGACGATCTGCTGCCCGGTGAGCGCAGCCGGATCAACCGCCGGTACGCCCAGGCCCTGGAGGCCGGCCCCGGCCTGGTCCGCACGGACGAGCGGGCCGCCCGGCTGGCCAGCTACTGGTACTACGCGCACGACCCGGCCAAGGCGCTGCCCGCCGTGCTGCGCGCCTCCGTGGAGGCCCGGCACCGGCACGCCTACGCCGAGCAGCACCGGCTGCTGGAGCGGGCCCTGGAGCTGTGGGAGGACACCCCCGAGGAGATCCGCGGCGAGCTGCGCCCCGCGGACTACGCCGAGGTCTATCCGCCGTGCGGCTGCCACCCCGACACCCCGCTGAGCTTCCTCGACCTGCTGGCCGAGATCACCGTGTCCGCCCGGCTCAGCGGTGAGCCCGAGCGCGCCTTCGCCGTGGCCAAGCGCGCGCTCCGGCTGATCGACGACACGACGGACGCGCTGCGCGCCGCCTGGTTCCGGGCCCAGCGCTCGCGACTGGTCCAGGACCTGGGCCGCGGCGACGGCTGGGAGGACGTGGGCCGCGCCCAGGAGCTCCTGCGCGGCCTGCCGCCGTCCGCCGTGCACGCCGACGTCCTCGCCTTCGCCGCCGCCTGGATGATGATCCACAAGTCCGGTGAGGAGGCCATCGCCACGGCGGAGCGGGCCGTGGACCTGGCCCGCCTGGTCGGCGCCCGCGAGACGGAACTGAACGCCCGGCTGACCCTCGGGCTGCTGCACGCCGACTCCGGGGACGTCGAGGGCGGTCTGGTGCTGGCCGAGGACGTCTGCCGCGAAGCGCGCAAGCTCGGACTGCCCGGGCTCATCGGCCGCTCCCACGGCAACCTCGCCTCGGTCCTGGAGGGCGTCGGCCGGTCCCATGACGCCATCGCGGTCGCCACCGAGGGCATCGAGCTGGTCCGGGAGATCGCCACCCGCAGCGTCCGCGCCTATCTGCGCGGCAACGAGGGCGAGTCGCTGTTCTCGCTCGGGCAGTGGGAGCGCAGCGAGGCGGCGGTCCAGTGGGCCCGCACCAACGGGTCCGGAAGGATGGCGGCCGGCGGACAGACGATGTACCTGGGCTTCCTCGCCCTGCGCCGAGGCCGGACCGGGGCGGCCGACGAGTACGCGAAGTCCGCCCGTGAGAGCTTTCTGCACGACACCCAGCCGCAGCACCTGATCCCGATCCGCACCCTGACGCTGGAGATCGCCGTCCGGCGGGGGCGCTTCGACGAGGCGCGTACGGTCCTGGCCGACGCCCTCGACGAGGGCCTGGTGCCCGGCACGTCCCGCTACTGGTGGCCGCTGCTGGCCGCCGGCGCCGCGCCCGAGGCGGACGCGCCGTGGATGACCGTTGACGACCAGGACCGCGCGGCGCACCTGAGGCGCATCCGCACCACCGCGGCGTCGCTGCCCCGGCTCGCGCCGGTCTGGGAGGCGTACGCCCTGCTCGTCGAGGCCGAGCTGGCCCGCGCCGAGGGGCAGCCCGCGCCCGAACGGTGGGCCGCCGTGGTCCGCGCCTTCGAGCCGGTGGGGCGCCCGTACGAACTGGCCCAGAGCCGCTACCGGTGGGCCGAGGCGCTGCTGGCCACCGGGCACGAGACCGGGGAGGCCCGCGAGGCCAGGGAGAGCCGCGAGGAGGCCGGCGCGCTCCTCACGCTCGCCCACACGGCCGCCGGGACGCTCGGCGCGCGCCCGCTGTCCGACGAGGTCGCGCTGCTCGCCCAGCGCGCCCGGCTGTCGCTGCACGAGCCGGACGGCAGGGACGCACGGGACGGCGCGCGGGCGGTCCCCGCAGCGGACGAACCCGCCGACCCGGCCGAGGCGCTGGGGCTGACGGCGCGCGAGCGCGACGTGCTGCGGCTGGTCACCGACGGCCGGACGAACCGTCAGATCGCCGAGGAGCTCTTCATCTCGCCGAAGACGGCGAGCGTGCACGTCTCCAACATCCTGGCCAAGCTCAACGTCTCCGGCCGGGGCGAGGCGGCGGCACTGGCGCACCGGCTGCGGCTGTTCACGGTTCCGTCCGTATGACGACCGTCCCGGACTCGAGGTCTATCGACCCGCGTCCGGGATCGTTGTCGCCGGTGTCCTCGCGGGACAGCGCCAGCCGGTTCCGCTCGTCGTCGGTGTGCTTGCGTCCCGGGGTGAACAACTCCTCGAGGGGATTGAACATCGCGCACCTTCCCGCTGTCAGCCGACCTTGAGCCGCAGAATGCGGTCGTCGCCGGGCTTGGGGGTGCCCCGCCCGTCCGTGTTGCTCGTGGTCAGCAGCAGGGTGCCGTCCTCCACGGTGACCACGGTACGCAGCCGCCCGTAGGTTCCTGTGAAGAACGCCTGCGGGGCCGCGGCGGCCTTCGTGCCGTCCAGCGGGATGCGCCACAGCCGCTCGCCCTTCAGCGAGGCCATCCAGATGCAGCCGGCGGCGTAGGCGATGCCGCTGGGGGAGGCGTCGTCGGTGTGCCACTGCGCGACGGGGTCGACGTACCCCGCGCGGTGCGCCTGGCCCTCGACGACCGGCCAGCCGTAGTTCTTGCCCGGCTCGATGAGGTTCAGCTCGTCCCAGGTGTTCTGCCCGAACTCCGCCGCCCACAGCCTGCCCTGGGCGTCCCACGCCAGGCCCTGCACATTGCGGTGGCCGTACGAATAGACCACGGAGTCGGCCTCGGGGTTGCCGTGCGCGGGCTGCCCGTCCGGGGTCATCCGCAGGATCTTCCCGCCCAGCGACGTCTTGTCCTGGGCCAGCGGCTGGTTCCCGCTCTCACCGGTCCCGGCGTAGAGCATCTTGTCGGGGCCGAAGGCGATCCGGCCGCCGTTGTGGTTGGTGCCGCTGGGGATGCCGCGCAGGATCGTGTCCGGCGCCCCCAGCTGCTGGCCGACGGGCCGGGACGGGTCGTAGAGCATGCGCGCGATGCGGTTGTCGTCGGCGGTGGTGAAATACGCGTACACCAGCTTGTCCGCGCCGAACGACGGGGAGATCGCAAGCCCGAGCAGCCCGCCCTCGCTGCCCGGCGTCCCGCCGGCCACCCCCGGCACCGAGCCGACCTCTTGGGTCTTCCCGGTGGCCGGATCGGTCCTGAGGATCTTCCCGGTGTCCCGGGAGGCGACCAGCAGCGCCCCGTCCGGGAGTTCGGCCACTCCCCAGGGCGTGGTGAGGCCGGTGGCGACGGTCCCGGTCACGGTGGCGGTACCGGTCGCGGGAGCGGCGGACTCGGAATCCGACGGCTCGGCGGTCGCCGTGGGAGCGGCGGCGGTGGAGGTGGCGGGCCGTGACGTGGCCGGCGGCTCCGGCACCGCGCCGTCGGGGGAGGAGCAGCCCGCGAGCAGCGCGGCGGCGAGCACGGACGTCACGGCGGTCACGGTGGTCGCGGTGGTGGTACGGCGGTGCACGGTGGGTCCTCCCTCGTGGTGTCCCGCGGCGGCATCACCGGGCTCCGCCCCGCGATGCCGGCCTGGGACTCGGGGACGACCCCCGGGAAATTGCAGCACACAACGGGCCCACAGCGCCCGGCTCTTCGCGGTTCCCATGGCCCGCCTCCGGTTGTCGTCGGTCCGCCCGCGGCCCCCGCGACCCGGTCGCCCGCCGTCTCTCCCGCCCGTCCGTCCCAGTCTCCCGCCCGCCCGGCGAGCCCGTACCGTCAGTCCCAGGAGCCCCGTACGGCGGGCAGCCCGGCGATCTCCGCGAAGTCCGCCGGCTCCAGGCGCAGCGCCGCCGCCCCCGCGTTCTCCGCCGCCCAGCGCTCGGTCTTGGTGCCCGGCACCGGGACCACCGCGGGCCCCTGGCCCAGCACCCAGGCGAGAGCGACCTGGGCCGGAGTCGCGCCGTGCCGTTCCGCGATCCGCCGCAGCCCCGCCACGATCGGCTGGTTGGCGGCCATCATCTCGGCCGTGAACCGGGGGTGCCGGGCCCGCAGATCGTCCGGCTCGAAGCCCTGTCCCGGGGTGAGGGTGCCGGTGAGGAAGCCGTTGCCGAGCGGCATCGCCGCCATGAACCCGACGCCGCGCGCCGCGCACCACGGCACGAGCGCCTCCAGCGCCTCGGTGGACCACACCGACAGCTCCGCCTGCACACAGCTCACCGGGAAGACCTGCTGCGCGCGCACCAGCTGCCGGGTCGTTTCCTCGTGCATCCGCCCGCCCGTCTCCCGCCGCCACCCCTCTGAGGATGCGCTGCGCGCGCCCCCCTTATTGGTACGCCGGTTTCCGCGCGCCCCGACCGCGCACAGCCCCAGCGAACGCACCTTGCCCGCCGCCACCAGCTCCGCCATCGCGCCCCAGGTCTCCTCGACCGGGACCTCCGCGTCGATGCGGTGCAGCTGGTACAGGTCGATGACATCGGTCTGCAGCCGCCGCAGCGACGCGTCGCAGGCCCGTTTGACGTAACCGGGCCGCCCGTTGGCCACGATGTGCTGCTCGCCCACCAGCAGACCGCACTTGGTGGAGACGAACACGTCCTGACGGCGCTCCCGCAGCACCCGCCCGACCAGCAGTTCATTGGTGAAGGGCCCGTACATGTCGGCCGTGTCCAGCAGCGACGTCCCGCTGTCCAGCGCCGTGTGCACCGCCCGCAGGGACCCCTCGCCGTCCTGCCGCGAAGCGCTGTACGCCCAGCTCATGGGCATGCATCCCAGGCCCACGGCGCCCACTTCGAGAGCTGCTGCACCGATTGTCCTGCGCTCCACCTGGCCTGCCCTCCTCACAGCGCCCCAACAGGGGCGTGGACCAAGGTAACGTCCCCCTCGGACAGTGCATCGCATAGCCTCCTGACCATGGCTGACACGTTGCTGAACCACCGGCCCCAGGTCTGGCTGCCCATCCCGGCCGAGGAGATCGGCCCGCTGCCCACCGACCTGGACTACGTCTTCTGGGACGGCGCCGACGCGTACCCGGCGGACCCGTCGACCGCCGCGTTCTACGTCGTCCCGTACATGAAGGGGGCGGAGGTCGCCGCCCGGCCGCTGCCCCGGATGACGGGCCTCCGCGTCGTACAGACCCTGAGCGCCGGTACCGACCAGGTCGCCGGGCATCTCGGGCACCTGCCGCCCGGCGTACGCCTCTGCAACGCCCGCGGGGTGCACGAGGCGAGCACCGCGGAACTCACCCTCGCGCTCACCCTCGCCTCGCTGCGTGGCATCCCGCGCTTCGTCCGCGGCCAGGACGCCGAGGAGTGGCACGACGGCTTCTACCCCGCGCTCGCCGACAAGAGCGTGCTGATCATCGGTTACGGCTCGATCGGTAGTGCGATCGAGGACCGGCTCACCCCGTTCGAGTGCGACGTCGTACGGGTCGCCCGCACCGCGCGCCCCTCCCCGCGCGGCCCGGTGCACGCCCTCGCCGAACTGCCCGAACTGCTGCCGGAGGCCGATGTGGTGGTGCTCAGCACCCCGCTGACCGAGGCGACCAGAGGGCTGGTGGGAGCGGAGTTCCTGTCCCGGATGAAGGACGGCGCACTCCTGGTGAACGTCGCGCGCGGGCCCGTGGTCGACACCAAGGCGCTGCTCGCCGAACTGGAGTCCGGACGACTGCGTGCGGCACTCGATGTCACGGACCCCGAACCGCTGCCCGCCGGACACCCGCTGTGGCACGCTCCGGGCCTTCTCATCAGCCCGCACGTCGGCGGCAGCACCTCCGCGTTCCTCCCGAGGGCCAAGCGGCTGCTGCGCGCACAGTTGTTCCGTTTCGCCACAGGGGAGCCGCTGAGCAACCTGGTCACCACCACCTGACGTCGCAGGTGGAGGGCGTGCGGCACCCGGTGACTGCACTGCGTGGTGGTGATCTCCCTTGCGGTTACGCTGTGTAGAGGAACTATGTCCCTGAGTGACGAGTCTGGTGTATCGTCCCGACCGGGGGACGCGTCACGGATGCCCATGGGTTGACGGCGGCGCGCGAAAGGTCAGCAAGCGAGGGGGGCGACGGGTGATGCACGGCCAATGGCGAGACGACCTGACGCGGTGCAGCGGCGCACCGCGACAGCGATACGGGACCACACGGTGAGCTCGACCGGGGCGGTGATCGCTCAGCCACCCGCCCACACCGGCCGGGCGGCGCTCGTGCCGCAACTCCTGGTCGCCGTGCTCTGCGGAGGCTACGCGACCGGCGCCGCGGTGGGCTGGGGATCGGCCTGGATCGCCGACATCATGGGCGACTTCGGGCTCGCCGCCGCCGCGGCCGCGGCCAGCGTCTCCTCGTTCGTCTACGCCCGGACCCTCACCGGCCGCCAGCAGCCCACCTGGTTCCTGTTCGCCGGCTCGTCCGCGATGGTGGCGCTCGGCAACGGCACCTGGGGCTGGTACGAGGTGGTGCTGGACGGCACGCTGCCGAAGACCTCGATCGCCGACTTCTTCTTCCTGCTCTTCGCCCCGCCGGCGATCATCGGTCTGCTGATGCTCGCCAAGCGCCCGGTCACCCGGGCCGGCTGGGTGTGCCTGGCGCTGGACGCCTGGCTCGTCGGCGGCTCGCTGCTCACCCTGGCCTGGAGCCTCGCGCTCGCCAACGACGCGAGCCTGAACGGGCTCAGCGCCGCCCAGGCCGCGCTGCGGCTCGCCTACCCGCTGCTCGACATCGCGCTCGCCAGCATGGTGCTGGCGCTGCACTTCCGGCGCTCCCCGGCCAACCGCGTCGCGGTCAACACCGCGATCGCCGCCCTCGCGCTGACCGTGCTGTGCGACGCGCTGTTCCGCTCCCCGCTCTGGCGCGAGCACTACCAGTCCGGCCACATCCTGGACGCCGGGTGGTTCGCCGGCAGCATGCTCCTCGCCTACGCCCCCTGGGCGGGCCGGCGGGACGCCGCCCGGCTGGAGCCGCGCTCCCGCGCGCACTCCAGCCGCAAGGTCGCCGGCTCGCTGGCCGCCCTCGTCCCGTACCTCGCGGCGGGCGTCTGCACCCTCGGCATCCTGTACAACGTGATCAGCGGCCGGAAGACCGACCATGTGGTGCTCTTCACCGGCTGCACCGTCGTCCTCGCGCTCGTCGTCCGCCAGGGCATCATGCTGCTCGACAACATCTCCCTCACCCAGGAACTGGCCCAGAAGGAGAACCACTTCCGGTCCCTGGTGCAGGGCTCCAGCGACGTCATCATGATCGCCGCGCCCACCGGCGTGCTGCGCTACGTGAGTCCGGCGGCCCGGGGCGTGTACGGGCGGGACGCCGAGGACATGGTGGGCACCGAGCTCGCCTCGCACATCCATCCCGAGGACCTGGGGCGGGTGGTGCACGAGGTCCGCAGGTTTCTCGCCGCCTCGCCCGCCGCGGAGCCCGCTACGCGCATCGAATGCCGGATCCGCGCCGGCCGCGGCCGGGACGGCGGTGGCTGGCTCAACGTCGAGTCCAGCGTCAACCGCTACCAGGGCGGGCTGATCTTCAACAGCCGCGATGTGACCGAACGGGTGCGATTGCAGGCCCAGCTCCAGCACAACGCCTCGCACGACCCGCTCACCGATCTGCCCAACCGGGCCCTGTTCACCGAGCGGGTGAGCCGGGCCCTCGGCGGCCGGCGCAGCGGCGACGGCGAGGCGGCGGTGCTCTTCGTCGACCTCGACGGTTTCAAGGCGGTCAACGATACGGTCGGCCACCAGGCCGGCGACGAGCTTCTCGTCCAGGCGGCCCGGCGGCTCCAGGAGTCGGTCCGGTCCGGGGACACGGCGGCACGATTGGGCGGCGATGAATTCGCCGCCCTCATCTGTGGCGGGAGCGCCGACCGGCAGCTCCGGGAGTACCAGATCCACGAGATCGCCGACCGGCTGCGCTCCGCGCTCTCCGAGCCGTACCGCGTGGAGTCCGGCGAGGTGCGGGTCGCCGCCAGCATCGGGGTCGCCTTCGCCGAGCCGGGGATCACGCCCAGCGAGCTCATGCGCAACGCGGACCTGGCGATGTACCGCGCGAAACAGGCGGGCAAGGGCCGGGTCGAGATGTACGCGCCCCAGATGCAGGCCGACGTGGTGCGCCGCGCCGAGCTGGCCACCCGGCTGCGCAACGCCCTGCACGACGGGGAGTTCACCCTGCTGCACCAGCCCGTCGTCGAGCTGCGGACCGGCCGGGTGGCGGCCGTCGAGGCGCAGGCCCGCTGGCGCTCCGCGCAGGGCATCCTCTTCACCCCCGCCGAGTTCCTGCGGGTGGCGGAGGACACCGACCGCACCGCGGAGCTGAGCCGCTGGCTGCTGCAGGAGGCGGTCGAGCAGGCCGCGCTGCGGCACGGCTCGGGCCATGCCGTGCCGGTGGCCGTCCGGATGTCCGTCCGCCGGCTGATGCACCGGGACCTGCCGCTCGGCAACATCGAGACGCTGCTGAGCCGCCATGAGCTGCCCGCCGGCGGACTGGTGCTGGAACTGACCGACAACGACCCGCGGATCTCCCTGGAGGAGCTGGAGCGCAGGCTCTCGGCGCTGCGCCGGCTCGGCGTGCAGATCGCGCTGGGCGGCTTCGGCACCGGATACGCCGCGATGACCGCGCTGCGCACCCTCCCGGTGGACCTGCTCAAGATCGACCGCAGCTTCGTGGAAGGAATCGTCGAGTCCGCCCGGCTGCACAAGATCACCGCGGGCATGCTGCGGATCGCCGAGGACCTGGGCATCCGCACCGTGGCGGACGGGGTGGACCGGCCCGAGCAGGTGATCGCGTTGCGCGCCATGGGCTGTACGCACGGCCAGGGCATGGCCTTCTCCGGTCCGCTCGACGAACACCGGCTGAGGGGCTCGCTGGCCCGTGGCGGCTACCCGGTACCTCATGGTTCCATCGCCCTGACCGGCGGCCCACTGCCCGTGCGGCACACCGGAAGCACCGGAACGGGTGATCCCCTTCGCTCAAATGCTGAGACGCCCGTCCCACCCGCTTGACACTCCGAGGGGTCCAGGGGGAGGGTCGTGTCCATGCGCACCCGAATTCTCGTACTTGGAAAGCGCGTCGGCTGACCGAGGCCCACCATCGCCTTGGAAAACGCACCGACGCGCTCCCCTCGCTTGCCTGACGGCACGAGGGGTTTTTTGTTGCCTGGCACCCAGAAGAAACTCATCTTCGAGAGAAGAGAACGCAGATGACCGAGCAGGCCACCGGGGCCCCCCATCCGCAGCAGCGGGCCCGCAGCGGGGGACAGCAGCCCACCACTCCCGAGCGCATGACGGGCGCGCAGTCCCTCATTCGTTCGCTCGAGGCGGTCGGCGCCGACACCGTATTCGGTATCCCTGGCGGTGCGATCCTGCCGGCCTACGACCCGCTGATGGACTCCGTCAAGGTCCGCCACATCCTGGTCCGCCACGAGCAGGGGGCCGGCCACGCCGCCACCGGCTACGCGCAGGCCACCGGCCGGGTCGGCGTGTGCATGGCCACCTCGGGTCCGGGCGCCACCAACCTCGTCACGCCGATCGCCGACGCCCACATGGACTCCGTCCCGCTGGTCGCGATCACCGGCCAGGTCGCCTCCAAGGCGATCGGCACCGACGCCTTCCAGGAGGCGGACATCTGCGGCATCACGATGCCGATCACCAAGCACAACTTCCTGGTGACCAAGGCCGAGGACATCCCGCGGACGATCGCCGAGGCGTTCCACATCGCCTCCACCGGCCGTCCGGGCCCGGTCCTCGTCGACATCGCCAAGGACGCGCTGCAGAACCAGACGACCTTCTCCTGGCCGCCGCAGATGGACCTGCCGGGCTACCGCCCGGTGACCAAGCCGCACGCCAAGCAGATCCGTGAGGCCGCCCGGCTGATCAACGAGGCCAAGCGTCCGGTGCTGTACGTCGGCGGCGGCGTCATGAAGGCCCGCGCCACCGCAGAGCTGCGGATCCTGGCCGAACTGACCGGCGCCCCGGTCGTCACCACGCTGATGGCGCTCGGCTCGTTCCCCGACAGCCACCCGCAGCACGTCGGCATGCCCGGCATGCACGGTGACGTCACCGCGGTCACCGCGCTGCAGAAGTCCGACCTGCTGATCGCGCTCGGCGCCCGCTTCGACGACCGGGTCACCGGCCGGCTCGACACCTTCGCCCCGTTCGCGAAGATCGTGCACGCCGACATCGACCCCGCCGAGATCGGCAAGAACCGCGCCGCGGACGTGCCGATCGTCGGCGACGCCCGCGAGGTCCTCGCCGACCTGATCGTCGCGGTCCAGGCGGACCACGAGGCCGGCCACAAGGGCGACTACGCCGACTGGTGGAAGGACCTCAACCGCTGGCGTGACACCTACCCGCTGGGCTACGACACCCCGGACGACGGCAGCCTCTCCCCGCAGCAGGTCATCGAGCGGATCGGCCAGCTGGCCCCCGAGGGCACCCTGTTCGCGGCCGGCGTCGGCCAGCACCAGATGTGGGCCGCGCAGTTCATCAAGTACGAGAAGCCCAACACGTGGTTCAACTCCGGCGGCGCCGGGACCATGGGGTACGCGGTGCCCGCGGCGATGGGCGCCAAGGCCGGCGTCCCCGGCGCGACCGTCTGGGCGGTCGACGGTGACGGCTGCTTCCAGATGACCAACCAGGAGCTGGTCACCTGCGCGCTCAACAACATCCCGATCAAGGTCGCCATCATCAACAACGGCGCCCTGGGCATGGTCCGCCAGTGGCAGAACCTCTTCTACGGCGAGCGGTTCTCCAACACCGTGCTGCACGCCGGTGAGACCAACTCCGACAGCGGTTCGACGGTCGGCGTCGGCTCGACGGTGAACCGCGGCACCCGCGTCCCGGACTTCGTCAAGCTGTCCGAGGCGATGGGCTGCGTGGGTCTGCGCTGCGAGAGCCCGGACGAGCTGGACGCGGTCATCGCCAAGGCCAACTCGATCAACGACCGCCCGGTGGTCGTGGACTTCATCGTCCACGAGGACGCCATGGTGTGGCCGATGGTCGCGGCCGGTACCTCCAACGACGAGATCCTGGCCGCCCGCGATGTCCGCCCGGACTTCAGCGACGGCCAGGAAGACTGAGGCGCAGGACCGAGAGAAGGAACGAAGCGACATGTCCAAGCACACGCTCTCCGTCCTGGTGGAGAACAAGCCCGGCGTCCTCGCCAGGATCACCGCGCTGTTCTCCCGCCGCGGCTTCAATATCGACTCCCTCGCGGTGGGCACCACGGAGCACCCCGAGATCTCCCGCATCACGATCGTCGTCAACGTGATCGACGAGCTGCCGCTGGAGCAGGTCACCAAGCAGCTCAACAAGCTGGTCAACGTTCTGAAGATCGTAGAACTGGAGCCCGCAGGAGCCGTTCAGCGTGAACTCGTTCTGGTGAAGGTGCGGGCCGACAACGAGTCCCGTTCCAAGATCGTCGAGATCGTCCAGCTGTTCCGCGCCAAGACCGTTGACGTCTCTCCCGAGGCCGTCACGATCGAGGCCACCGGCGGCGCCGACAAGCTCGAAGCGATGCTCAAGATGCTGGAACCCTTCGGCATCAAGGAGCTGGTGCAGTCCGGCACCATCGCCATAGGGCGTGGCGCCCGGTCCATCACCGACCGCTCGCTGCGGGCCCTCGACCGCTCCGCGTAGTGACAGCGCACCGCGCCGCCGCTCCGGCGGCGACGCGGTACCGCATAGCGAGACCGACAAGCTTTCTTCCGCCCACCGGACGTACTGTGTGGGCAATCCACCAGAACCAAGGAGATATCCCAAGTGGCTGCCGAGCTGTTCTACGACGACGACGCCGACCTCTCCATCATCCAGGGCCGCAAGGTCGCGGTCATCGGATACGGCAGCCAGGGCCACGCCCACGCGCTGTCGCTGCGTGACTCCGGCGTCGACGTGCGCGTCGGCCTGCACGAGGGTTCCAAGTCCAAGGTCAAGGCCGAGGAGCAGGGCCTGCGCGTCGTCTCCGTCGCCGAGGCGGCCGCCGAGGCCGACGTGATCATGATCCTGGTCCCGGACCCGCTCCAGGGCAAGGTCTACGAGGAGTCCATCAAGGACAACCTCAAGGACGGCGACGCGCTCTTCTTCGGTCACGGCCTCAACATCCGCTACGGCTTCATCAAGCCGCCGGCCAATGTCGACGTCGCCCTGGTCGCCCCGAAGGGCCCGGGCCACCTGGTCCGCCGCCAGTACGAAGAGGGCCGCGGCGTCCCGTGCATCGCGGGTGTCGAGCAGGACGCGACGGGCAAGGCGTTCGCGCTCGCCCTCTCGTACGCGAAGGGCATCGGCGGCACCCGCGCCGGCGTCATCAAGACCACCTTCACCGAGGAGACCGAGACCGACCTCTTCGGTGAGCAGGCGGTCCTCTGCGGCGGCGCCTCCGCGCTCGTCAAGGCGGGCTTCGAGACCCTCGTCGAGGCCGGCTACCAGCCCGAGATCGCGTACTTCGAGTGCCTCCACGAGCTCAAGCTGATCGTGGACCTCATGTACGAGGGCGGCCTGGAGAAGATGCGCTGGTCGGTCTCCGAGACCGCCGAGTGGGGCGACTACATCACCGGCCCCCGCATCATCAACGACCAGACCAAGGTCGAGATGAAGAAGGTCCTCGCCGAGATCCAGGACGGCACCTTCGCCAAGAACTGGATGGCCGAGTACGAGGCCGGTCTGCCGAAGTACAACGAGTACAAGAAGGCCGACCAGGACCACCTGCTGGAGACCACCGGCAAGAAGCTCCGCAAGCTCATGAGCTGGGTCGACGACGAGGCGTAAGCCTCATCGGGTGCGGGGCGGTCGCAGTGGCCGCCCCGTACCTTGTCCACGGCGTACAGCCACGTGCGGGTGATCCTTCCACCAAGGCACAAGTCGCGCTCGGCGGCGCCGATACACTGCAACTACAAAGCGCGTCAGGCTCACAGCGTCGTGCGTCTTCCACGCGGCATGCCATCCCCTCCCTCCCTGGAGCGTCCGCGGGACCGGCCGCCCACGAAGGACAAGTGAGGACCACGTGAGCCAGAAGCCTGTCGTACTCATCGCCGAAGAGCTGTCGCCTGCCACTGTCGACGCACTGGGGCCGGATTTCGACATCCGGCACTGCAACGGCGCCGACCGGGGTGAGTTGCTCTCCGCGATCAAGGATGCCGACGCCATCCTGGTCCGCAGCGCCACCAAGGTGGATGCGGAAGCCATCGCCGCCGCGCCCAAGCTGCGAGTCGTCGCCCGCGCGGGCGTCGGTCTGGACAATGTCGACGTGTCCGCCGCCACCAAGGCCGGCGTGATGGTCGTCAACGCCCCGACCTCGAACATCGTCACCGCCGCCGAGCTGGCCTGCGGCCTGCTCATCGCCACCGCCCGTAACATCGCGCCGGCCAACTCGGCGCTGAAGAACGGCGAGTGGAAGCGGAACAAGTACACCGGCGTGGAGCTGGCCGAGAAGACCCTCGGCGTCGTCGGCCTCGGCCGCATCGGCGCGCTGGTCGCCCAGCGCATGTCCGCGTTCGGCATGAAGATCGTGGCGTACGACCCCTACATCCAGCCCGCTCGCGCGGCTCAGATGGGTGTCAAGATCCTCAGCCTGGACGAGCTGCTGGAGGTCTCCGACTTCATCACCGTCCACCTGCCGAAGACCCCCGAGACCCTCGGCCTGATCGGTGACGAGGCCCTGCACAAGGTCAAGCCGTCGGTCCGGATCGTGAACGCCGCGCGTGGCGGGATCGTGGACGAGGAGGCGCTCGCCTCGGCCCTGAAGGAGGGCCGCGTCGCGGGTGCCGGCCTGGACGTCTACGCGAAGGAGCCGTGCACCGACTCCCCGCTCTTCCAGTTCGACAACGTGGTGGCCACCCCGCACCTGGGCGCCTCCACCGACGAGGCGCAGGAGAAGGCCGGCATCGCCGTCGCCAAGTCCGTCCGCCTCGCGCTCGCCGGTGAGCTCGTACCGGACGCGGTCAACGTCCAGGGCGGCGTCATCGCCGAGGACGTACGTCCGGGCCTGCCGCTCGCCGAGAAGCTCGGCCGGATCTTCACCGCGCTGGCCGGCGAGGTCGCCGCCCGCCTCGATGTCGAGGTCCGCGGCGAGATCACCCAGCACGACGTGAAGGTGCTCGAACTCTCCGCGCTCAAGGGCGTCTTCGAGGACGTCGTCGCCGAGACCGTCTCCTACGTCAACGCGCCGCTGTTCGCCCAGGAGCGCGGTGTCGAGGTCCGGCTGACCACGTCGAGCGAGTCGCCCGACCACCGCAACATGGTCACGGTGCGCGGCACTCTGACGGACGGCACGGAGGTGTCGGTCTCCGGCACGCTGGCCGGCCCGAAGAACATCCAGAAGATCGTCGCCGTCGGCGACGAGGACGTGGACCTGGTCCTCGCCGACCACATGGCCTTCCTCCGCTACACCGACCGCCCCGGCGTCGTCGGCACGGTCGGCCGCATCCTCGGTGAGGCCGGCGTCAACATCGCGGGCATGCAGGTCGCCCGCGCGGCCGTCGGCGGCGAGGCCCTCGTGGCCCTGACCGTCGACTCCTGCATCCCGCCTGCCGCCCTGGCCGAGATCGCCGAGGAGATCGGCGCCACGTCGGCCCGCGCGGTGGACCTCACGGACTGACCGCAGGTCACCGACCGACCGAGGTCACGACGTCAGCGACGCAGCCGCCCTTCACTCGTATGAGGGGCGGCTTCGTCATTCCCTCCCGCTACGCTGAACGCTGCGGACAGAATCCCGTCCATGGGAGGAATCATGACTGCCGAACCGCTACCGGCCTGGGCCTTCCCGCCCAAGGGCGGATTCACCGCGGACGACCTCGACCGCATCCCCGATCTCCCGCCGCACACAGAGCTGATCGACGGGAGCCTTGTCTTCGTGAGCCCGCAGAAGTATTTCCACATGCTGGCCGTGGATCTGTTGAGCACTTTCCTGCGACAGGCGGCCCCGGAGAAGTTCCGTGTACTGCGCGAGATGACCATTACCGTGAGCAGGAGCAATCGCCCTGAACCCGATATCTCGATCGTCCGGGCCGAGGCCGTGTCGGAATCGGCGAATGAAACCGGTTATCAGGCCTCGGACGTCGTTCTCGCCGTCGAAGTCGTCTCGCCCGAATCCGAGGACCGGGACCGTAAGCGCAAGCCCCAGCTCTACGCGGAAGCGGGCATCCCGCATTTCTGGCGGGTCGAGAAGGGCGAGGGACGGCAGCCGGTCGTCTACGTCTACGAGCTCGACACGATGACCCAGACCTATGTTCCGTCGGGCATCCACCATGAGCGGCTCAAGGTCCCCGTCCCCTTCACCATCGACATCGACCTCACCGAGATCGACCGCCTGTAGGACCCCGCCCGGCCCGCCCCCTCACAACCGCGCCGCCTTCAGTGCCATGTGGAGCAGCAGCCGGTCCTCGCCCTCGTCGAGGTCGAGGCCGGTGAGCTGTTCGATGCGGGAGAGCCGGTAGTAGAGGGTCTGGCGGTGGATGGCGAGGGCGGCGGCGGTGCGGCCGGCCTGGCCGGCGCAGTCGAGGTAGACCTCGGCGGTGCGGGCGAGCTCGCGGTGGGACGGCTCCAGCAACGGGAGCACGGCGGGGTCGGGCGCGGTGCCGCCGCGGAGCGCCGAGAGCATGCGGTACGGGCCGAGGCCCGACCAGTCCGCGACGGGTGCGAGCCGGGGCTGGGCGCGGGCCGCGCGGGCGGCCGCGGTCGCCTGCCGCCAGGCTTCCGACAGGCCGTCCAGCCCGCGCGCCGGGTCACCGATTCCGGCCACCGCGCCGGGCGCGGTCGAGGTCTCCAGCAGTCGGGCGGCGGCGGTCCGGGCGGGGGAGAGGTGCTGGACGGAGCGGAGCCGGACGAGCACGGCGAGCGGGTCGGCGGCCGGGACCGGGCCGGGGGTGGGCGGCCCGTGGGCCGGGACCCGGCAGAGCGCGGCGGCGCCCGGGATCGAGCGGATCCCCGGCAGTTCCGCCGAGCCGTCGTCCGCGCCGTCGGCGGTATCGGACCCGCCCGTACCGGCCGGCGCCGGCGGGGCCGTCCAGCCCAGAACGCACACCAGCGCGTGCACCTCGTCCGCGTCCGGGCCGAGCGCCGCGCTCAGCGCGTCCCGCGCGGCCTCGCGCCGCTGGCCGGGGCCCGCCGTCAGTGCCGCGCGCAGTTCACGGCCGACATCGGCGCCCGCCCGGGACTCGGCGGCCAGCCGGTCGCCGATCCGGTCGCAGACCTCCATCGCGGCGACGAGCCGCGGATCGGGATCCGGTCCGGCGTCCGAATCGTCGAGCAGCCACACATAGCCGTGCACGATGCCCCGATGGCGCACCGGCAGGCAGATCCGGCCCCGGACGACGCCCGCGTCAGGCGCGGCGGGGATGCGCACCGGGCCGGTGGCGCGGGCGATGCCGAAGCGTTCGAACCAGGACCGGACCTCGGCCGTCGAGCGCCGGGTCAGGATCGACCGGGTGCGGACGGGGTCCATCGCACCGTCGTCGCTGTCGTGCGCGCCGAAGGCGATCAGCCGGAAATCGCGGTCCTCCAGGGTCGCGGGCGCGCCGACGAGAGCGGACACCTCGTCGACCAGTTCCTCGTAGTCACCTCGCACCCCGCCATTGTCTCTTACATCTGTATGAGGGATGCCGCACGGATGCGTGACAGGTGTCGATGGTTCACGGGGTAGGTGAACCCTAGATTTCGCGGTGTCGCTGCCTGTTCATGCTCTGATCCTGAAGGAGCCCCCGTGCTCGGTCCCGTGTTGCTCGCCGCCTCGCGCAGCGACCGCATGCGTCGCATCGTCGCCGCCGCGCCGATCACCCGTCCCGTGGTGAACCGTTTCGTCGCCGGCGACGAACTGCATCCCGCCCTGGACAACGTCCGCGAGCTCACCGCCTCCGGCCTGGAGGTCACCCTCGACCACCTGGGCGAGGACGTCACGGACGAGGCCACCGCGCACGCGAC
This sequence comes from Streptomyces sp. SID13666, assembly GCF_010548325.1. Lineage (NCBI taxonomy): Bacteria > Bacillati > Actinomycetota > Actinomycetes > Kitasatosporales > Streptomycetaceae > Streptomyces > Streptomyces sp. SID13666. Next base: position 85,374 of record NZ_JAAGLX010000026.1, read on the forward strand.
CCGCGACGCGTACCTGAGCCTGCTGCGGGCGCTGGAGACCGAGGGCCTCGGCACCCGCGCCGAGGTCTCCGTGAAGCTGTCCGCGTTCGGGCAGGCGCTGCCGGCCGGCGGCCACGACATCGCGCTGGAGAACGTCCGCGAGGTGGCGGAGCTCGCCACCGCGATCGGCACCACGGTCACCCTCGACATGGAGGACCACACCACGGTCGACTCCACCCTGGGGATCCTCGCCGAGCTGCGCAAGGAACACCCCGACACCGGCGCCGTCATCCAGTCGTACCTGTTCCGCACCGAGGACGACGCCAGGAAGCTGGCCGTCGCCGGCTCGCGCGTGCGCCTGGTGAAGGGCGCCTACAAGGAGCCCGCGAGCGTCGCGTTCCAGTCCAAGGCCGAGGTCGACAAGGCGTATGTGCGGGTCCTGAAGATCCTCATGGCCGGTGACGGCTACCCGATGATCGGCTCGCACGACCCGCGCATGATCGCCATCGCCCAGGAGCTGGCCGCGCGCTACGACCGCAAGCCCGGCAGCTACGAGTTCCAGATGCTCTACGGCATCCGCACCGCCGAGCAGCGCCGCCTCGCGCACGACGGCGAGCGCATGCGCATCTACGTGCCTTACGGCGCAGACTGGTACGGATACTTCATGCGCCGCCTCGCGGAGCGTCCGGCCAACCTCGCCTTCTTCCTCCGTTCCTTCCTCCCCAGCCGCTGAGCCCACCCGTCACCCGCCGCCACCCTTCCAACGAGCGCTGCGCGCGCCCCCTTCACTCTCAACCTCGCTGAGTAACCCTCATCCCCGCTGCGAAACCCTCACCCCAAAGGAGCGCACCTCGATGGATGCTGTGACCCAGGTCCCCACGCCGGTGAACGAGCCGATCCACTCCTACGCCCCGGGATCCCCCGAGCGCGCCCGGCTCGAAGCGAAGCTGAAGGAGCTGGCCGGCAATCCGATCGACCTGCCGATGACCATCGGCGGCGAGCAGCGGATGGGCGGCGGCGAGCGCTTCGACGTCGTGCAGCCGCACAATCACAGCGCCCGCATCGGCACCTACGCCAACGCCACCGCCAAGGACGCGCAGGACGCCGTCGACGCCGCCCTCGACGCCGCCCCGGCCTGGCGCGCGCTCTCCTTCGACGACCGCGCCGCGATCATCCTGCGCGCCGCCGACCTGCTGTCGGGCCCGTGGCGCGAGACGCTCGCCGCCTCGACGATGCTCGGCCAGTCGAAGACCGCCCAGCAGGCCGAGATCGACTGTCCGTGCGAGCTCGTCGACTTCTGGCGCTTCAATGTCTCCTTCGCCCGGCAGATCCTCGCCGAGCAGCCGATCAGCAGCGCCGGCGTGTGGAACCGCAGCGACCACCGGCCGCTGGAAGGCTTCGTCTACGCGATCACGCCGTTCAACTTCACGGCCATCGCGGGCAACCTGCCGACCGCCCCCGCCCTGATGGGCAACACCGTCGTGTGGAAGCCGTCCCCGACGCAGACGCACGCCGCCGTGCTGCTCATGCGGGTGCTGGAGGCCGCCGGCCTCCCCAAGGGCGTCATCAACCTGGTGACCGGTGACGGCATCGCCGTCTCCGAGGTGGCGCTCACCCACCCGGACCTGGCCGGCATCCACTTCACCGGCGCGACCAAGACCTTCCAGCACCTGTGGAAGACGGTCGGCACCAACATCGAGAACTACAAGACGTACCCGCGTCTCGTCGGCGAGACCGGCGGCAAGGACTTCGTCGTCGCCCACCCCTCCGCCGACCCGGCGATCCTGAAGACCGCGCTGACCCGTGGCTCCTTCGAGTACCAGGGCCAGAAGTGCTCGGCCTCCTCCCGCGCCTACATCCCGCGCTCCATCTGGGAGAACGGCTTCAAGGAGGAGTTCGCGGCCGAGGTCGACGGCATCACCATGGGTGACGTCACCGACCTGTCGAACTTCATCGGCGCCGTCATCGACGAGCGTTCCTTCGCCAAGAACAAGGCGGCCATCGACCGCGCGAAGTCCGACCCGACGATCGAGGTCGTCGCCGGCGGCACCTACGACGACTCGGTCGGCTACTTCGTCCGCCCGACCGTCCTGGTCTCGACCGACCCGGCGAACGAGATCTTCCGCGACGAGTACTTCGGCCCGATCCTCGGCATCTACGTCTACGACGACGCCGACTTCGACACCATGCTCGCCCAGATGGAGTCGGTCTCGCCGTACGCCCTCACCGGCTCGATCATCGCCCAGGACCGCGCCGCGGCCGTCGACGCGATGGAGAAGCTGCGCTTCGCCGCCGGCAACTTCTACATCAACGACAAGTCGACCGGCGCCGTCGTCGGCCAGCAGCCCTTCGGCGGTGGCCGCGCCTCGGGTACGAACGACAAGGCCGGCGCCGCGTCCAACCTGATGCGCTGGACGTCCACCCGCTCCATCAAGGAGACGCTGGTCCCGCCGACCGACTACCGGTACCCGCACCAGGGCTGATCAGGCCCTTAGCGGCCCCACCGCGGGCCGACGCAGACCGCCGCCCCCGTATTCCGGTCCCCATCCGGATGCGGGGGTGGCCTGCGTTCGGGTGGTCTCCGTCTCAGATAGTAGGAAGTCCGAGTAACTGTGGAGACATAACGGCCGCGCTGACCTAGCTTTGTAGATGCCGAACGAATCGCTCCACCAGCGATCGGCGGATGCGAACCAGCGCCCTTCACGCAGGTCACCCCCTGCCGCGCACGTTCCCCGCCCCGTTCTATGGCGACAACCATCTCCTTGATCTTCCTTTGGAGCTGATCACCATGGACGAGACCGCACGCGAGAACGCGATGAAGGCACTGCAGCGCTCGCTCGACCGCCGGGACAACGGCGGCAGCACGGGCCACGAGGCTCGTTAGCTCGGCGCGCAGCCAACAACGAAGCGGTCCTCAAGCGCCGGACGGGCTTTTCAGCCCGTCCGGCGCTTGAGGATGTTGCTCAGCGAGCCTTGCGCGCCACCGTGAAGTGGTCGACGCGCTCACCGGTCTCCGCCAGCGCGGACACCGTCAGCGTCGACGTCCGGCCGGACGACGCCGGCTCGACCTCGACCGCGATGAACGAGTAGCCCGTGTAGCGGACCCGGGACCAGGCGACGGTCTCGGTGACCTTGCCGCCGCCCTTGGCCGAGTGCCAGGTGGTGACGGAGTCGACGTTGTGCTCGTGACCCTCGTACGAGTCGGGCGCCGGGAAGTCGTAGAGGCTGCGGCCCGCGCCGCCGGCCGTCACGTAGACGACGCCGTCCTTCTCGGGGTGCACCGTGTCGCCGATGGCGACCGGCTTCGAGACCTTGCCGCCGCGGATCGCGTCGGTGCGCTCGTAGACGTGGTTGTGGCCGTTGACGACCAGGTCGACCTGGTGCTTCTCGAAGAGCGGCACCCACTTCTCCTGCACACCGCCGTCGGAGGCGTGCGAGTTGGTGGTCGAGAAGGCGCAGTGGTGGAAGAAGACCACGATGAAGTCGATGCCGCGCTGCCTGCGCAGCTCACCGAGGCGCTTGTCCAGCCACGCGGTCTGCTTGCCGGCGCTGATGTCGTAGTTGGCCGGGATCTCGTACGAGACGTCGTTCGCGTCGAGCGCCACCACAGCGGTGTTGCCGTAGACGAAGGAGTACGCGCCCGGCTGGTTCTTCGCGTCCGGGCCGTTGCCCGGCAGGCTCCAGCGCGCTTCCTGGCCGCCGTAACCGTTGGGGGAGTACCAGGCCTCCATGTCGTGGTTGCCGGTCGTCACCATCCACGGGACACGGGCCGCGACGGACTCGGTCTGGGCCAGGAACTGGTCCCAGGTCCGCGCGTCGTAGACGGAGGAGTCGGACTGCTGGCCGGAACCGGCCGGGTCGGCGTAGCAGATGTCGCCGGCGTGCAGGTGGAACGCCGGGTTCTGCGCCAGGATCAGGCTGTCGTTGGCGAGGGCGTGGTAGCTGACGCCCTGGTCGCCGAAGGCGGTGAAGGTGAACCGCTCACCGCTGCGCGCGGGCGCGGTGGTGAAGGTGCCGATGGTGCCGAACGCCTGGCCGGCGGCCGGATCGAAGCCCTCGTGGCCCACACCGTAGTAATAGGTCGTGCCGGGGTGCAGCCCGTCCAGCGCCGCGTGCAGGTAGTACTGGTCCACCGGCGGCAGCTTGCTGTTGAGCAGCTGCGGGGTGTGCAGCGCACGGACCTCGGCCTGGATCTTGTGGCTGAGGGCCCAGGGCTTGAGGCCCACCCGGATGAACGGCTTCTTGACGGCCAGCGGGACCTGCCAGGAGACCCGGAACTGGGTCTTGGGGTCCGCGCCGAAGGCGAGGTGGCGCCCGAAGGGGGCGACGAGGGAGCCGCTGACGTGATGCCCGGTCGCGGGCTTGCTCAGCAGCGTGGGCGAGGCGGCGGCCGCGGTGCCGCTCAGCAGTCCGGCCCCCGCCACCGCACCGGCGGCAGCGACGGTGCCGCGCATGACCCCGCGGCGGGTCAGCCGGGAGCGCAGGTATTCATGCTGTTCGGCCATGCTCATCCGGTCGGCGAGCTTGTCCGCAATACCCATACGTGGTGTGTCCATGCCGCGCAATCTCGCATTGCCGTTCGACACTTGGTCGTACTCCGGATGAACGGTGCATGGCGACCCTCCCATATGTCCGTCATGCGGACACCATGTGTCATTCAATGGGACGCCGAGTAGGGTTTCCGCCATGTCTCGCACCCTCAGCCTCGCAGTGATCCCCGGTGACGGAATCGGCCAGGAGGTCGTGGCCGAAGGCCTCAAGGTCCTTGCCGCCGCCCTCCCTTCGGACGTGAAGCTGGAGACGAAGTCCTTCGATTTCGGCGCCAAGCGCTATCACGCCACGGGTGAGACGCTCACCGAGGACGATCTGACGCAGCTCAAGGAGCACGACGCGATCCTGCTCGGCGCGATCGGCGACCCGTCCGTGCCGTCCGGAGTGCTGGAGCGCGGCTTCCTGCTGAAGCTCCGCTTCGCCTTCGACCACCACGTCAACCTCCGCCCCAGCAGGCTCTTCCCCGGCGTGGCCACCCCGCTGGCCGGCAGCCCGGACATCGACTTCGTCGTGGTCCGTGAAGGCACCGAGGGCCCGTACACCGGCAACGGCGGCTCCATCAGGACCGGCACCCCGCACGAGGTGGCCACCGAGGTCAGCCTGAACACCGCGTTCGGCATCGAGCGCGTGGTGCGTGACGCCTACGCCCGCGCCCAGGCCCGCCCGCGCAAGAAGCTCACGCTGGTCCACAAGAACAACGTGCTGGTCTACGCCGGCCACCTGTGGACGAACATCTTCAACAAGGTCGGCGAAGAGTTCCCCGACGTGACCACGGACTATCTGCACGTGGACGCGGCGACGATCTTCCTCGTCACCGACCCCGCGCGCTTCGACGTGATCGTCACCGACAACCTCTTCGGCGACATCATCACCGACCTCGCCGCCGCCGTCTCCGGCGGCATCGGGGTCGCCGCCAGCGGCAACATCAACCCCAGCGGCGATTTCCCGTCGATGTTCGAGCCGGTGCACGGCTCCGCCCCGGACATCGCCGGCCAGAGCAAGGCCGACCCGACCGCGACGATCCTGTCCGTGGCCCTGCTGCTCCAGCACCTGGGCTACGCCGACGAGGCCGCCCGCGTCGAGAAGGCCGTGCACGCGGACCTCGCCGAGCGCTCCGCCCCGCGCAGCACGGTGGAGGTCGGCGACGCGCTGGCCGCCCGAGTAGCCGGCTAGCGCCCGCCCGTCTCCCGCCACCGCCCTTCCAGGGAGCGCTTCGCGCGCACCTACCCCTCTGGCCCCCCTGGGCCAATCCCCCGGCCGGGTGCGACCATCGACCCCGGGCCGCACATTTATGCCGATGGCCCCATCGCTGCGATAATCAGCGGTGGGGCCGCTGTGCGAGGGGAAACTCGGACGTCCAAGCACTGGGACGGCGGGTGCGGTCCGCCATGACCTCACGGTGAAGGACACGCAGACATGACGACGACGCCCACGATCGAGCTCAAGCCTTCCTCGCACCCGCTGTCCGACGCGGAGCGCGAGGCGATCCTCGCCAACCCCGGGTTCGGCCGCCACTTCACCGACAACATGGTGACGATCCGGTGGACCGAGGGCCGTGGCTGGCACGACGCGCAGCTCGTGCCGTACGCCCCGCTCTCCATCGACCCGGCGAACATGACGCTGCACTACGCGCAGACGATCTTCGAGGGCCTGAAGGCGTACCGCCAGCCCGACGGCACGGTCGCCACCTTCCGCCCCGAGGCCAACGCCAAGCGCTTCCAGGACTCCGCGCGCCGGCTGGCCATGCCCGAGCTGCCCGTCGAGACGTTCATCGAGGCCGTCGACGCGATCGTCGGCCAGGACAAGGCGTGGGTGCCCAGCGCGGGCGAGCAGTCGCTCTACCTGCGGCCGTTCATGTTCGCCACCGAGGTCGGGCTGGGCGTCAAGCCGGCCAACGAGTACCTCTTCATGGTGATCGCCTCACCGGCCGGCGCGTACTTCGCCGGCGGCGTGAAGCCGGTCTCCGTCTGGCTCTCCGAGGAGTACGTGCGCGCCGCGCCCGGCGGCACCGGCGCCGCGAAGGCCGGCGGCAACTACGCCGCGTCCCTCATCGCCCAGGCCCAGGCCATCGAGCACGGCTGCGACCAGGTCGTCTGGCTGGACGCGATCGAGCGCAGCTGGATCGAGGAGATGGGGGGCATGAACCTGTACTTCGTGTCCGGCAACAAGATCCTCACCCCCGCCCTGACCGGCTCGCTGCTCCCCGGCATCACCCGCGACTCGCTGCTGAAGATCGCCGCGGACCTGGGCTACGACGTCAACGAGGGCCGGATCTCCGTCGAGGACTGGAAGCGCGGCTGCGCCGACGGCACCATCACCGAGGTCTTCGCCTGCGGCACCGCCGCCGTGATCACCCCGGTCGGCTCCGTCAAGTCCACCCGAGCCGACTGGACCGTCGCCGACGGCAACCCCGGCAAGGTGACGATGAAGCTCCGCGAAGCACTCCTGTCCATCCAGACCGGCACGGCCCCGGACCCCCACGGCTGGATGCACCAGCTCGGCTAGGACCCGCACATCTTCGGCCAGGTTGTGCCCACCCGTTCCGCAAGGCGGAACGGGTGGGCACACCGACCACCGGCCCGCACGGGCTTGTCAGACCTGCCGCACGAGCGCCCGCTCCGTTTCCTTCGCCGGAAGCGGATGCGGGCGTTTGGCGTTCAGCGCGAGATACGCGCCGGCCGTGACAGCCGCCGACAGCAGGAAGCTGAAATCGATGCCGCCGGTCCACGAAACGAGCGGTCCGCTGTAAAGCGGCGTATCCACGGCCAGGAGGCCGATCACCGCGCCGGAGGCCCAGGCGGCGGTAGCCGCGACGTTCCAGCCGCCCCGGTACCAGTACAGCCCCCCACGCGTCCCCCGGTTGAAAACCTGCAGCGCATCGGTGTCGTAGCGGCCTCGAACCCGCACGAACCCCAGCAGCGTGACCACCGCCCAAGGTGTCCCCACCGCCGTCAGCAACAGCACGAACGACGTCATCGCGTCCTGCGCCGCCCACGCGAAGTGCCCCAGGAAGACCAGTGCGGTGGAGAAGGCCGCCACGACGTACGTGGCCTGCGTCCGGGACGCGCGGGGCAGGATCGCGTCCAGGTCGAGGCCCATGCTGTAGAGCATCAGGCCGGCGTTGCCGACCGAGCCCGCCGAGGCGTTGGCCAGCAGTAGCGCGAGGTACCAGGCGGGGGCGGCGGCCACCAGCGGGCCCGCGTAGTCGTCGGCGGCGCCGACGGCCAGGGCGGTGAACGTGCCGAACAGCTGCGGCACGAGGAGCCCGACGACCAGGCCCAGACAGGTGGACCAGAAGACCTTGCGCTGACTGAAGCGGCGCGGCGAGATGTAGCGCGTGTAGTCGCCGAGCAGCGTGATGAAGGCGATGGGCCCGCTCAGCCCGGCGGACACGGCCGCGAGCAGCCAGGTCGGCCAGAAGCCGCCGAGCAGGAACGTGGAACCCTCCACCGGTGAGGTGGTGAAGCTCCCGGCGTAGGCGATGAAGCCGATGAGCAGCAGCACGGTGAGGCCGACGGCCAGGGCGCGGCTGAGCCGCAGCAGCATCCGGTAGCCGAAGACGGCGGCGGTCGCGGTGCAGGCGGCGAGGGCAGCGTAGACGACGGCGTAGCTCGCCGCGCCGGTCGGCAGGCCGAAGAGCCGGTTGAGGCAGCCGACGACGGCGTCGCCGCCGACCCACAGGGTCAGGGCGGTGTAGCCGAGCGAGAGCAGCAGGCCGATGACCGATCCGAGCAGCCGGCCGCGTACCCCGAAGTGGGCGCCGCTGCTGGTGGAGAGGTTCGTGGCGCTGCGCAGCGATACGAGGGCGAGCGGCGCGGTCAGCAGCGTGCCGACCAGGGTGCCGGCCGCCAGGGCGCTCACCGAGGCCCACCAGCCGAGGCCGAAGGAGACCGGCAGCCAGCCGAAGACGATCACTCCCAGGGCGAGATTCGACCCGAGCAGGATGCTGACCAGATCGCGCGGGCCGCTGGTGCGCTCCTCGTCCGGAACGGTGTCGACTCCGCGTTGCTCGATCTGCATGGGCGGTCTCCCTACGGGGTTCCTGTCGTCTTTGAACGCCATTCAATGTCTCCCACCTATGGCCTACGGTCAACACTTCCCGTCGACGGGATGAATTGTTAGAGTGGTGTTCTAATTCTTCGAGAGGCGCGACATGCGACTGACCCCGACCGAGCGGGACCGCCTGCTGCTGTTCGGTGCCGCCGAGCTGGCGCGGGCCCGCCGGGCCCGCGGCCTGCTGCTGAACGTGCCGGAGGCGACCGCGCTCATCGCCGACACCGTCTGCGAGGCGGCCAGGGACGGCCGCCGGCTGGCCGAGGCCATCGCCGCGGGGAAGGCGGTCCTCGGGCCCGAGGACGTGCTGCCCGGGGTGGCCGACGTGGTCAGGGAGGTCCACGTCGAGGCCGTCTTCGACGACGGCTCCCGGCTCGCCGTGATCACCGCGCCGATCGGCGGGGGATCGCTCGGCGACGACGCGCCCGGCGCCGTACTGACCGGCCCCGCGGTCCCCGATCGGGCTCCGTCCGTGACGGTGAGCGTGCACAACACCGCGACCGTGCCGATCAGCGTCACCTCGCACTTCCACTTCTTCGAGGCCAATCCGCGGCTGGACTTCGACCGGTCCGCCGCCTACGGCATGCGGCTCGCCGTCCCGGCGGGCTCGTCGGTGCGCTTCGGCCCGGGGGAGTCCGCGCCGGTGGGCCTGGTGCCGATCGGCGGTGCCCGGGTCGCGATCGGCTTCGCGGGTCTGGTGGACGGCCCGCTGGACGCGCCCGGTGCCCGCGAGGAGGCCCTGCGCAGAGCCGCGGCCTGCGGCTACCTCGGCACCCAGCCCCCGACCCCCACCCAGCCCCCGGCCCCCACCCCGCCCCCGAACCCGACCCCGTTGGAGGACGGCTCATGACCGGAATCGACCCGCGCGAATACGTGGCGGTGCACGGTCCCCGCGCCGGGGACCGGGTGCGGCTGGGCGACTCCGGGCTCGTCATCCGCGTCGAGTCCGACGCGCAGCTGCCCGGTGACGAGTTCCTGGCCGGCTTCGGCAAGACCGCCCGCGACGGCATGCACCTCAAGGGCGCCGCGGTCCGCGACACCTGTGACGTCGTGATCAGCAACGTCGTGGTGATCGATGCCGTCCTCGGCATCCGCAAGGTGTCCATCGGCATCCGCGAAGGCCGGATCTGCTCGATCGGCCGGGCGGGCAACCCGGACACCCTCGACGGGGTCGATGTCGTCGTCGGGACCGGCACCAGCATCGTCTCGGGGGAGGGTCTGATCGCGACGGCCGGCTCCGTGGACACCCACGTCCATCTGCTCTCGCCGCGGATCATGGAGGCCTCGCTGGCCTCCGGCGTCACGACGATCATCGGCCAGGAGTTCGGCCCGGTGTGGGGTGTCGGCGTCAACTCGCCCTGGGCGCTGCGGCACGCGTTCAACGCCTTCGACGCCTGGCCGGTCAACATCGGCTTCCTGGCCCGCGGCTCGTCCTCCGACCCGGCTCCGCTGGTGGAGGCGCTCGCCGAGGGCGGCGCCTCCGGCTTCAAGGTCCACGAGGACATGGGCGCGCACACCCGCGCGCTGGACACCGCGCTGCGCGTCGCCGAGGAGCACGACGTCCAGGTGGCGCTGCACAGCGACGGCCTGAACGAGTGCCTGTCGGTGGAGGACACCCTCTCCGTCCTGGACGGCCGCACCATCCACGCCTTCCATATCGAGGGCTGCGGCGGCGGGCATGTCCCCAACGTCCTGAAGATGGCGGGCGTACGGAACGTCATCGGCTCGTCCACCAACCCCACGCTGCCCTTCGGACGGGACGCGGTCGCCGAGCACTACGGCATGATCGTCTCGGTCCACGACCTCAAGCCCGACCTGCCGGGCGACGCGGCCATGGCCCGTGACCGGATCCGCGCCGGGACGATGGGCGCCGAGGACGTGCTGCACGACCTGGGCGCGATCGGCATCACCTCCTCCGACGCCCAGGGCATGGGCCGCGCCGGCGAGACCGTCCGCCGCACCTTCCAGATGGCCGGGAAGATGAAGGCCGAGCTGGGGCCGATGGAGGGCGACGGGCCCGCCGACGACAACGCGCGCGTGCTGCGCTACATCGCCAAGCTCACCATCAACCCCGCCATCGCCCACGGCCTCGCCCACGAGGTCGGCTCCCTCGAAGCCGGCAAACTCGCCGACATCGTGCTGTGGAAGCCGCAGTACTTCGGCGCCAAGCCGCAGATGGTCCTCAAGTCGGGCTTCCCCGCCTACGGCGTCACCGGCGACCCGAACGCGGCCACCGACGACTGCGAACCCCTGGTCATCGGCCCGCTGTTCGGAGCGCACGGCGCCACCGCGGCCGATCTGTCGGTCGCCTTCGTCGCCCGTGCGGCGGCCGGGTCGGCGAACGACCGGATGCCGACCCGCCGCCGCCGGGTGGCGGTGCGCGGAACCCGCGGTATCGGCCCCGCGGACCTGCTGTTCAACTCCCGCACCGGCCAGGTCGACGTGAACGGCAGTACCGGTCTGGTCACCCTCGACGGTGACCCGCTGCGCTCGGAACCGGCCGACCAGGTGTCCCTCAGCCGCCTGTACTTCTTGTGACAAGGATCCGCACCATGAACTCGAACCCCGCAGCCGACGGTTTCCGGATGCCCCCGGAGTGGGCCCCGCACGCCCGCACCTGGATGGCGCTGCCGTCCCCGAGCACCACCTTCGCGGACGACGAGGACCTCGATGTCTCCCGCCGCGCCTGGGCCGGGGTCGCCCGCACCATCAGCCGCTACGAGCCGGTCACCGTCCTCACCGCACCCGGTGACGGCGACGCGGCCCGCTCGCTGCTCGGCCCCGGCGTCGACGTGGTGGAGCAGCCGCTCAACGACGCGTGGATGCGCGACATGGGCCCGACGTTCCTGGTCCGCGACGGCGAACTGGCCGCCGCGAACTGGGTGTTCAACGGCTGGGGCGCCCAGGAGTGGGCGCAGTGGGACCTGGACTCCCAGGTCGGCGCGAAGGTCGCCGAGCTGGCCGGTGCGCGCGCCTACGCCTCGTCGCTGGTCAACGAGGGCGGCGGCATCCACGTCGACGGCGAGGGCACCGTCCTGCTCACCGAGACCGTCCAGCTCGACCCGGGCCGCAACCCGGGCTGGACCAAGGAGCGGGTCGAGGAGGAGCTGCACGCGTACCTCGGCACGACCAAGGCGATCTGGCTGCCGCGCGGGCTGACCGCCGACTACGGACTCTTCGGCACCCGCGGCCATGTCGACATCCTGGCCGCGTTCGTCCGGCCCGGCACGGTCGTGGTGCACAGTCAGCAGGACCCGTCGCACCCCGACCACGCGGTGTCGCAGGAAGCGGTCAAGCTGCTCCGCGACGCCACCGACGCGCGCGGCCGCGCCCTGGAGGTCGTCGAGCTGCCCGCCCCCTCGGTCACCGAGGAGGACGGAGAACTGGTCGACTACTCTTACGTGAACCACTACCTGTGCAACGGCGCCGTCGTGCTGTGCTCCTTCGACGACCCGGCCGACCGGGTCAACGCGGAGATCTTCGGCCGGCTCTTCCCGGAGCGCGAAGTGGTCCCGGTCGACGCCCGCACGATCTTCGCGCACGGCGGCGGCATCCACTGCATCACGCAACAGCAGCCCCAGGTGTGACCCAGGGATACATCGTCGGAGGACAGGGTGACCGGACAGCCCCGCGCCAGGCGGCGGCTCAAGCAGCCCCGTGAACTGGTGATGGCGGCCGCGATGACGGCCATCGCGGAGCACGGTCTGGCCGAACTCACCCTCGCCGGTCTCGGCCGCGAGGTCGGTATGAGCAGCGGTCACGTCCTCTACTACTTCGGCAGCAAGGACGAGCTGCTCCTCCAGACCCTGGAGTGGAGCGAGGAGCAGCTCGGCGCCCAGCGCCGCGCCCTGCTGTCCAAGCCGCTGCCCGCCCGCGAGCGGCTCGACCTGGTCATCGACCACTACCTCGCCGACGGCCACCGCGATCCGCACTGGGTGCTGTGGTCCGAGGTCTGGACCCGCTCCCAGCTGGGCGAGGAAGGCCTCCAGCGACAGCTCTCGCTCGAACTGGCCTGGCACCGGGACCTGGTGGCGCTGGTCGCCGAGGGCATCTCCCGCGGCGAGTTCCGCGCCACCGACCCCGAACGCTTCTCCGTCCGGCTCCGCGCGCTGCTCGACGGCTTCGGCACCCACCTGGTCGTCGGCCTCCCCGGCACCGACCGCGAGGCGGTGCTCGGGCACGTCCGGGAGTTCCTCCAGGACGGCCTGTTCGCGCCCGCCGCGTAGGCTTTCGCGGCTACCGTGGAGAGCGTGACCGCCCTCGTCGTCGCCGTTGTCGGTGTCCTCGGCACACTCCTGACCGCGCTGCTGGCGCACCGCGTTGCCGCCAGGAATGGCAACCGTGCGGAGCGGAAGGCATCGAACGCGCAGCTGAACCAGTCGATCCGGCGGTATCACGACGCGCTGTCCGGCTGCCTGGCCGTGCGGAGCGACGCCCTCGAGATCGCGCGCCGCCAGGTACTGGAGGAGGCGCGCGCTGCGAACCGCGAGACGTACGCGGAGGCCCAGATGGTCATCAGCGACGCGGTGCTGGTCTCCGCGGCGGAGCTCATCGGGCGGTTGAACCGGGTGTACTCGCTGCTCACGCCCGCCGGCGGCGAGCAGCCGTCGGGGGAGCGGCGGAGCGAGGCGGAGACAGAACTGGCCGGGTGCTCCGACGATCTGTATGCGCTGCGCCAGCAGATGCGCCGCGATCTGGGCATCACCGAACTGCCGCCGCAACGGCCGGAGCCCCCGCGGCCGGGGCCCACCCGGTACTCCGGGGGAGGCGGGGGCAGCAGCGCGGGTCCGTGAGTGAGCCGGCGCCGCCGGAGGCGGTCTTGCGGGGGAACGGTCGGTTCCGGCACGGTCGTTGACCATGGGCACCACGGAACGCGCCGACGGTCAGCAGCACTGGAAGAAGATCTGGGTCGGCTCGGCCGGCAACATGGTCGAGTGGTTCGACTGGTTCGTGTACTCGACGTTCGCGACGTACTTCGCGGCCTCGTTCTTCCCCAAGGGGGACGAGACCGCCCAGATGCTGAACACGATGGGCATCTTCGCGGTCGGCTTCTTCATGCGGCCGGTGGGCGGCTGGCTGCTCGGCCGGATCGGCGACCGCAAGGGCCGCAAGGCGGCTCTGACGCTCTCCGTCTCGCTGATGTCGGCGAGCGCGGTGCTGATCGCGGCGGCGCCGACGTACGCGGTCGCCGGGTACGGCGGCGCGGCCGTCCTGCTCGTGGCGCGGTTGCTGCAGGGTCTGTCGGTCGGCGGTGAGTACGCGGCGAGCGCCACGTATCTGACAGAGGCGTCGGCGCCCGGCCGCCGGGGGTTCGCCTCCAGCTTCCAGTACGTGTCGATGACCGTCGGGCAGATCATCGGCCTCGGACTGCAGCTGATCCTGCAGCACACGATGTCCGACGGAGCGCTGCACAGCTGGGGCTGGCGGATCCCGTTCATCGTGGGCGCCGCCGGCGCGGCCATCGTCTTCTACCTGCGGCGCAACATGCTGGAGACGGACGTTTACGAGGGGGCGTCCGCGGAAGCGGGCGAGGCCGGGGAGGACAGCGGCACCCTGGGGACGCTGTGGAAGCACCGGCGCGAGGCGTTCCTGGTCATGGCGCTCACCATGGGCGGCACCGTCGCGTACTACACGTACACCGTGTACCTCACGAAGTATCTGTCCAGCAGCGCGGGCCTGCCCAAGCAGACCGCGACCCTCGTCAGTTTCTGCGCGCTGACGGTCTTCGCCTGTCTGCAGCCGCTCGCGGGAGCGCTGTCGGACCGCATCGGCCGCCGCCCGCTGCTGATCACCTTCGCGGTCGGCTCGACCTTCCTCACCGTCCCGATCATGACCATGCTCCGGCACGTCAGCGGCTTCTGGTCGGCCCTGGGGCCGGCCCTGCTCGCGCTGGTGGTCGTCACCGGCTACACGTCGATCAACGCCTGTGTGAAGGCCGAGCTCTTCCCGACCCACATCCGCGCCCTGGGCGTCGCCCTGCCGTACGCCCTCGCCAACGCCCTCTTCGGCGGCACCGCGGAGTACGTTGCGCTGTGGTTCAAGAAGGGCGGCATCGAGTCCGGCTACTACTGGTACGTGGCGGGCTGCGCGGCCGTGTCGCTCGTCGTCTACCTGTCGATGCGCGAGACGAAGGAGATCGATCTGCACCGGGTGGGCCTCGACACGCGGGACCGTGAGAAGGCGCTCGCATCCTGAGACGGGCCGGAGCGCGGGGGCAGGTCTGTGCCAGACTGCCTTCGTGCTCTCCAACGTCATCATTATGGACAGCGCACGCCGGTCCGCAGTGAGCGCCCCGTAGAAAACGTACGGCAGCGACCACCGTGTCCCAGACCCGCGTGCAGACCTCTCGCATCCGCGAGAGGTTTTTTCGTTTCCCGGCCCACCCACGCCGGACGCGAAGCGCGAGGGATCATTGGGGGCAAGTGGAGACGGGTCTTCCGGTAGCCACTCATCCGACAGGAGTCTCACCACCATGACAGCCGCATTGGACGACAGCTTCCATGTCTTCGACACCACGCTGCGCGACGGCGCGCAGCGTGAGGGGATCAACCTCACCGTCGCGGACAAGCTGACGATCGCCCGGCACCTGGACGACTTCGGGGTGGGCTTCATCGAGGGCGGCTGGCCGGGCGCCAACCCCCGCGACACCGAGTTCTTCGCCCGTGCCGCCACCGAGCTGGAACTGCGGCACGCCACGCTGGTCGCCTTCGGTGCCACCCGCCGCCCCGGCGGCAAGGCCGCCGAGGACATGCAGGTCAAGGCGCTGCTGGACTCCCAGGCTCCGGTGATCACGCTGGTCGCCAAATCCCACGACCGTCATGTCGAGCTGGCGCTGCGCACCA
The DNA here is from genome assembly GCF_010548325.1 of Streptomyces sp. SID13666. NCBI lineage: Bacteria > Bacillati > Actinomycetota > Actinomycetes > Kitasatosporales > Streptomycetaceae > Streptomyces > Streptomyces sp. SID13666. Next base: position 100,799 of record NZ_JAAGLX010000026.1, read on the forward strand.
CGCTGGAAGAGAACCTGGAGATGGTCCGCGACACCGTCTCCTACCTGCGCGAGCAGGGAAGGCGGGTGTTCGTCGACTGCGAGCACTTCTTCGACGGCTACAAGGCCAACCCGGAGTACGCGAAGCAGGTCGTGAAGACCGCGCACGAGGCCGGCGCCGACGTCGTCGTCCTCTGCGACACCAACGGCGGCATGCTGCCCGCACAGGTACAGGCCGTGGTCGGCCTCGTCCTCGCCGACACCGACGCGCGGCTGGGCATCCACGCCCAGGACGACACCGGCTGCGCGGTCGCCAACACCCTCGCCGCCGTCGACGCGGGCGCCACCCACGTGCAGTGCACGGCGAACGGCTACGGCGAGCGGGTCGGCAACTCCAACCTCTTCCCGGTGGTCGCCGCCCTGGAGCTCAAGTACGGCAAGAAGGTGCTCCCCGAGGGCGCGCTGGCCGAGATGACCCGCATCTCGCACGCCATCGCCGAGGTCGTCAACCTCGCGCCGTCCACCCACCAGCCCTACGTCGGCGTCTCCGCCTTCGCGCACAAGGCCGGTCTGCACGCCTCCGCGATCAAGGTCGACCCGGACCTCTACCAGCACATCGACCCCGAGCAGGTCGGCAACACCATGCGGATGCTCGTCTCCGACATGGCGGGACGCGCCTCCATCGAGCTCAAGGGCAAGGAACTCGGCATCGACCTCGGCGACGACCGCGAGCTCGTCGGCCGGGTCGTCGCCCGCGTCAAGGAGCGCGAGCTCCAGGGCTACACCTACGAGGCGGCCGACGCCTCCTTCGAACTGCTGCTGCGCGACGAGATCAACGGCCGCCCCCGCCGCTACTTCCGCGTCGAGTCCTGGCGCGCGATCGTCGAGGACCGCCCCGACGGCACCCACGCCAACGAGGCCACGGTGAAGGTGTGGGCGAAGGGCGAGCGCATCGTCGCCACAGCGGAGGGCAACGGCCCCGTCAACGCCCTCGACCGCGCGCTGCGCGTCGCCCTGGAACGGATCTACCCGCAGCTCGCCGAGCTCCAGCTCGTCGACTACAAGGTCCGCATCCTCGAGGGCCGCCAGGGCACCGACTCCACCACCCGCGTCCTGGTCACCACCAGCGACCGCAAGGGCGAGTGGAACACGGTCGGTGTGGCCGAGAACGTGATCGCCGCGTCCTGGCAGGCGCTGGACGACGCTTACGCGTACGGGCTGCTGCGGGCGGGCGTCGACCCGCAGGAGTAATGGGCCGAGGCCGGACCTGACCCAGCGCGCTGGTGGCGTGGGGTCAGGTCTTGCTCTTGTCCGGGTCCGGCGTGCAGCGGATGGTGCGGACGAGGGTGTCCAGGTCGGGCAGGACTTCCAGGAAGCGCTCGTGGCTCCAGGACATCAGGAAGACGTGTACGTCGGTGTCGAAGTCGTCGTCGCGGAAGATGTAGTTGACCTGGTCGTACGGGCCGGTTCCGGCGACGCCGCTCCAGTGGGCCTTGACGCCTCTTCCGAGGGACTCGGTCTCGAACCACTCGGCTACCGGGGGGACGGTCGCGGTCTCCGTGCCCCAGTAGCTGTAGTACTGGAACGCTTCTTCCCTGGTCCCTTCGCGTTTCCACAACCCGATGGCAGCCACTACCGGGATCTTCGTGTAGTCGGGGCAGTGGAAGTACAGCTTGTGCCCCGCCAGTTTGCCGGCACCTTGGCTCCGGGCGAGCACGAGGGACTGCGCGAAGGGCAGAACTTCCTTCTTCACGACCTTCTTGTTCAGCTCCCGGCCGCCACGAAGGAAGCGATCACCGGCGTAGTCGAAAGCCCACTCGGCGGCATCCGCCCATTTGGTGCCCTGAAAGCTGATCGGAATGGGGAACCACACATCCCGGTCCCAGGAGGTCTCGGCCCAGTTGTCGGTCACTTTGCGCTGGTCGAAGCTCATGCGTCCTCCTGCTGATACTTCCACCGGAACGTGCTCATGATCGCATCGAACAGCGCGCCGAGGAGTTTTGCGATGTCGTCGTCGGGGCTTCCCCCACCGAATGTGGAGAACGAGGAGAGCAGCCAGCTGTCGGCGGTTCCGGGCACGGGAAGTATGTACTCGATGCGCCGCGACGCGTAATCGACCTCGCGTTCCGGATCGGCGTCGTAGTTCCGATCCGTCCGGATTCCGGAGCACCCGGCGATTTCCACCGGCTCCCCACCCCGAGTCGTCGACAGTACTTCGGCCAGCACCTGCTGCGGGTCGGGAGCGTCGAGCCGCCCGAATTCGACGTAGGAGATCAGGAACGAGGCCGGAAGGTTCTGCTCGCGGTTTCCCATGGGCAGGAAGAGATCGACACCCGCGTTCTGGCGCGCCTGGTTGATCACCTTTTTCAGCCGCGCCTCCAACTCCCGCCGGTACTGGGCGACCTGATCGCGTCCATGCTTCGCGAAGGCGCGGTCGAGCAGGGCGGCGATGGCCTTGTCCGTGCCCCGCTGGACCGGGATCTTCTCCCACTCGTCCGGGACGACCAGCCGGTAGCCGCTCACCGTCATGAGCCGACCTCCACGGTGGTCAGTTCCTTGAACTTGCCGAATATGGGCAATGGCTTGGAGGTGTCGCCTTCCACCACCGGGTGCAGGAGATCCCCGTCGAACCCCTTGCCGTGCACCAGATTCCCGATGAAGTTGAACGTGTCGCTGCCGCCCGCCCAGTGGCTGAACTCATCGGCCGCATTGGCGGCGCCATTGATGATCCGCACCGTCTTCAGGAAGCCGCCGGCGCGGGTGAGCGTGTTGGGGAACAGCCTCGTGTTCGGGAACTCCTCGGCGAGCTGGCGAAGTTTCGTCATGTTTTCCAGGACTTCCTTCTCGCCGCCGGCCAGGAACTTCTGGCCCACTGCGTTGGCGTAGTCGGCCACCGAGGACCACATCCGGCCCGCGGTTCCCTGGTTGGCGCCCGATGCGATGTCAGCGCCCTCGGTTCCGGCCTTGGCGGCGGCCGACACGCCCTCCTCGCCCTCCGTTCCGGCGCGCGTCGCGTTCGCCACTCCCTCGGCGAACTCCGTCGAGCCGTCCAGCAGGCCCTTCGCCCAGGCCGCGGTGCCCAGGGTGACGATGGCGAAGGCGTCCATCGCCACGTCCGTCCAGGAGCCGTCGCCGGTGAGGGCGACGGCGGTATGGCCGAGCAGGGCGGCCAGCATCAGTCCACCGAGCAGGGCGGTGGCGATGTCCAGGCCGGGGATGAAGAGCGAGACGATGATGAGGGCGGTGACGATCCAGGTGCAGATGTCGGCGAGCAGCTTGATCAGCCCGGCGTGCTCATGGATGAAGTCCTTGATCCCGTCCCACCGGCTGTCCTTCAAGCCGTCGTGTTCGGTGTCCTCGATCTTCTGCATCCAATGGTGGGCACGTTCGTCCCGATGGCTCTTCGTATGCGCCAACTGCGTTTTCGCCTGCGCCAGTTCGCCCTGGGCGGTCTGTTTCGCGTGGTCCAGGACATCCTTGTGGTGTTGCTGCTCCGGGGTGAGTTTCGGCGCCGGCTGCCCGGGCGCCGGCTTCGCTTCGGGGGAGTTGGCGGTCGGCGCGACGGCCTGGGCCTTGGTCAGGGCCTTCAGCGACTCGGACTGGCAGTGGTCCAGGTCGTCGGCCCAACTGCCCAGGTACCCGGACACCGTCTCGTACCGGGTGGCGACCTTTCCCAGGTCGCCCTTGAGTTCCGAAGCGGTATCGCGGAGCTTGTCGGCGAACTTGCCGACGTTCTCGTCGCCTGCAATATCCGTCAACAGGCCGATCTGATCGCGGATCGTCTCGGCCATTTTGCTGAGTCGTTTGGCTTCGGCTCGAACCTCGTGCGGTTCCCCGGGTATCGGGTCCTGGCTCTCGTCGAGCACGGCCCATTCATAGTCCGGCGGCCTACTCATGCTGCTGGTTCTCCTCAGACGTGAACATGCTGGATCGACTACTGGCGGGGGGAGACGGGGGCTACTTCTTCTTGCCTGCGCCGTCGAGGCCGTCTTCGAGCTTCTTGTCCACGTCCTTGAAGGCTTCCATGGTCTTCTCGGCCATCTCACCCATCGCCTTCACCTTGTCCAGCAGCTTGTGCCGGTGGTAGTCCCAGTTGCTGGCGAAGTCGTGCATCGCGTGAGCGATGTCACCGGAGCCGAGAAACTCCTTGATTTCCTTCTGGTGCCCGCCCGTGTCCTCCAGCTCCCGCTGGATCGTCTGCAGGCTCTTCGTCGATTCTTCGAGCCTGTCGTAGGACACTTTGAGGTCCGCCATCCCCGCAACCATTCCGCTCGCCCTGGTCATGATCTGAATGCCGGGGAGGATTTCGCGGCATGCGGGCGCGCCACATCAACTGCGGGAGTTCCCCTGTCCGGCAATCCATTGATCGTTTCAAGCCCACGGGGGCCGGACAACCTGGAGCTCGCAAAGAACGGTAAAGACCTGGCCTATTCCTGACTCACGGTGACCAGGCGCTGCGGACCGGGCGGCGTCGTACGCCTACGCGGTGAGGTCGGCCCCGGCGGCGAAGGCGACGAAGCGGGTCCAGGCGGCGGGCGAGACCGTCAGAGCCGGGCCGTCAGGGTCCTTGGAGTCACGGATGTGCACGGCCTGGGGGTGGGCGGCGACGGGTCCATGCTGTGCGATCGCGCCAACGGCCCACCAACACAGCGCCAACGCCTCCGCGGGCACGGCCTGTTACCCGTCCGGCCACCCTCTGGCGGACGCGCGTAGAACTCGGGCACACTCGTCACGCACCAACAGCGGCACCTGCACAACCGCCCCACCGGTTGCACGTATCCCGCAGGAGGTTCCCGTATGAGTCCCAGCAGAGTGATGAAGCTCCGCAGGGTGCTGAGCGCGCTCGTTCTCGCGCTCGGTGTCCTGTTCGCCCCGGGGGTCGGCATCGCCGCCTCCCACGACGCCTACGCGGTCAGCAAGCTGACACACGCACAGGCCACGTCCATGTTCAGCTCGGCGGGGATCACCTGGTCCTCGTCCGGCGGCTGTTCCAACCGCAACGTCTCCACCTGTACGTCCTTCGACCAGCTCAACCTGGCCACCGCGCAGGGTGCCGTCACGCTCAAGCACGCGAGCGGCTGCGCCCTGAACATCACCGGCGGCACGGAGACCGGGCACGCGAGCGGCACGTACAGCCACTGGAACGGCTACAAGCTCGACTTCGGCAAGAACACCTGCATCACCAACTACATCCACCGGTTCACGTACATCGGGCTGCGGGGCGACGGTGCTCCGCAGTACAAGTCCGGGTCGGGGAACATCTACGCCGACGAGGGCAGCCACTGGGACGTCCTCTACTACAACTGCGGCGGCTGCTGAGGGTTCCGAACGAGCCGGTCACGGCCCGCACCGCCCGTGACCGGCTGCCTATATGCGGAGCACCGTGCTCAGAGCCCGGTCTGCCACTGCCACTGCTGGTCGGGGTGGCCGTGGCAGTCCCAGATGACCAGGCGCGTGCCGTTCGCCGTGCTTCCGTTGTTGGCCAGCCCGATGCACTTGTTGACGGCAGCATTACTGCGGAGCGAATTGTTGACCGAGGCGTACCACTGCTGGTCGGGGTGGCCGTGGCAGTCCCAGATGACCAGGGGCGTGCCGTTCGCCGTGCTTCCGTTGTTGGCGAGCCCCACACACTTGTTGGCGCCGGCTTGGCTGTAGAACGCCGAGGCCCCACCGCTGGGGCCACTGGTCCAGCGCTGGTCGGGGTGGCCGTGGCAGTCCCAGATGACCAGGGCCGTGCCGTTCGCGGTGCTTCCGTTGTTGGCCAGCCCCACACACTTGTGCGCGCCGGCGAGACTGTGCCAGAGGTAGCTGTCGGCCTGTGCGTCGGCGTTGGCGGTCCCGGGGAGGACCAGTGCTGCGATACCGGTCGCCGCCGCTAACAGCCCTAGCCGATATTTCAGACGAGATCTCATGAGCGATTTCTCCCTCGGATCAGTGGAAACTGCGTGACGGCCAGATTTCCGGCAAGCCCTTCGGCCTGTCCACAGACGTTCCGCTGAACGGAACCAGCGGCGCTTTTCTCAGCCAGGTGCCGTGACGTCCGGCGAGGACGCTCCCTGGAGCCGGCGCCGGCGCCCTAGCCCGCGACCGGACCGGCCAGTACCCGCAGCAGTCGTGCCACCTCGTCCGTGACGGCGGAGCGCCCCGGGCCGAGGTACTTGCGGGGGTCGGTCAGCTGCGGCTGCGCCGTCAGCGTCTCGCGCACCGCCGCCGTGAAGCAGGCGTTGAGGTGGGTGGCGATGTTGACCTTCACCATGCCGTGCGTGACGGCCCGCGCCAGGTCCTCGTCCGAGACGCCCGACGAGCCGTGCAGGACGAGCGGCACCCTGACATCGGCTCGCAGCCGTCCGATCAGCTCGAAGTCCAGCGCAGCGGTCCGCGTGCTCATCGCGTGCGACGTGCCGACGGCGACGGCCAGGCCGTCCACGCCGGTCGCCGCGACGTACGCCGCCGCCTCGGCCGGATCGGTGCGCACGCCCGGCGCGTGCACCCCGTCCTTGCCGCCCACCTCGCCCAGCTCGGCCTCCAGCCAGACGCCCGCGCGGTGGCAGTGCTCGGCCACCGAGGCGGTGACGGCCACGTTCTCCTCGTAGGGCAGCGTCGAGGCGTCGAACATCACCGAGGTGAGGCCCAGCGCGACGGCCTGCTCCACGAGCATGCGGTCGGTCGCGTGGTCGAGGTGGACGGCGACCGGTACGGAGGCGGCGCGGGCGATGGCGAGGGTCGCGGCCGCGACCGGCTCCAGGGCGCCGTGGTAGAGCACCGCGTTCTCGCTGATCTGCAGGATCACCGGCAGACCCGCGCGCTCCGCGCCCGCCGTGATGGCGGTGGCGTGCTCCAGCTGGATGACGTTGAACGCGCCGACCCCCCGGCCGGCGGCCATCGCGGGGCCGGTGATCTCACCCGTGGTGACCAGTGGCATGGGATCCCCTTCAAGCAGTCGGATTCAGGTAGTCGGACGGAAGCAGGCGGAGCGCGTCAGGACAGGACGACGGAACGCGTCAGGTTGCGCGGGGTGTCGGGGTTGAGGCCGTTCGCCTCGGCGATGGCGACGGCCAGCCGCTGCACCCGGATCAGATCGGCCAGCGGGTCGGTGCCCGAGGCCTCCAGCGTGCCGCCGGTGCGCGCCACGTCCCCGTCCAGGCCCTCCGGGAGATCGCCGAAGACCCAGGCGATCCGGTTCGGGCCGGTGATCGAGATGGGGCCGTGCCGGTACTCCATCGCGGGGTACGACTCGGTCCAGGCGCCCGCCGCCTCCCGCATCTTGAGGCCGGCCTCCAGCGCGATGCCGTAGGACCAGCCGGTGCCCAGGAAGCTGAACTGTTCGGCGCCCAGCAGGTCCGGCGACAGCGCCTCGGCGATCGCGCGGCGCGCGTCGGCGACGGCGGGCGCGATGTCCTCGCCCAGGTGGGTGCGGAGCAGCGCCAGCACGCTGGTCGCGAAGCGGGTCTGGACGACGGACTTCTCGTCGGCGAAGTCCAGCACGACCAGGTCGTCCACGAGGTCCACGATCGGGGTGTCCGGATCGCCGATGACCGCTGTGGTCCTGACCGTTCCGCCCGTTCCGCCCGTCCCGCGCACCTTGCGGAGCAGTTCCAGCACCTCGGTGGTGGTGCCGGAGCGGGTGATGGCCACGATCCGATCGTAGTCGCGGCCGTAGGGGAACTCGGAGGCGGCGAAGGCGTCGGTCACGCCCAGCCCGGCGCGCTCGCGCAGCACGGCGTACGACTGGGCCATGAACCAGGAAGTACCGCAGCCCACGACCGCGACCTTCTCCCCGGTGGCGGGCAGCAGGCCCGCGACCTCGGGGAGGAGTCCGGCGGCGCGCTCCCAGCACTCGGGCTGGGTGACGATCTCTTCCGCGGTGATCGACATGGAGGTGCCGTCCCTTCGTCGTTCCGTCCGTCAGGTCGGACGGTACTGGATGCCCCGCCCGGATCCGGTGGCGAGGTGGAAAAATGGACTAGACCAGATGGGTGGACCGCAGAACCGGTCGACGGAACCGGTCGACGGAACCGGCCAGTGGAGCCGGCCAGTGGAGCCGGCCCGTGGAGCCGGCCTGTGGAACCGGCCTGTGGAACCGGCCGGTCAGCCGAGGTCGGGTTCGGTGCGGATCTCGACGAACGGTCCGGCGTGCCCGTCGAGTTCGAGGACGGCGATCTCGTTGCGGCCGGGACGCAGCAGAGGCCACGGCACGTAGAGGGTCCGCTGCGGGCCGCGGTCCCAGTAGCGGCCCAGGCAGAAGCCGTTGACCCAGACGTAGCCCTTGGTCCAGCCGGGCAGCGCGAGGTAGCCGTCCGCGGGCTCGTCGACGTCCAGGAAGCCGCGGTGGAACGCGGCGGGGGCCGGGCTGCTTGAGGCAGCGGCGGCGCCCCACGGCAGGCTGTCCGGCGTCCCGTCGCCGAGCGGCACCGGCTCGGCGGTCCAGCCGTGCAGGTACTGCTGGGTGTGCAGCACGCCCGACAGGCCCTTGCGGTCGCCGATCGCGGCACCGTAGTTGACCCGGCCCATGGACTCGACGAGCAGCTCCAGCCGGGCGGCCGGCCCGTCCACCGCGATCTCCGGCCGCTCGTCGCCGTCGCGTTCCAGTACGGCGGCCGGTGCGCCGTCCACGAAGACGTGCGCCCGGTCGGCCAGGCCCTCCAGGGTGAGCGGATACGCCTTGCGGGGGCCGGGGATGCTGGTCCGGTAGAGCACCAGGCCGTGGGCCAGGCCGAGTTCCTCGAAGGACGGCGGCACCGGGGAGTGGACGGTGCCGGTCGAGAGCTGCCCGATGACATCGAACAGCGGTACGGACTCGGTGAGTTCGATCCGGGCGGGCGCCAGCAGCGGCGGCATCGGCTCGGGGTCCGGCGCCGGCTGCTCGGCGTAGGCCGCGAGCACCTCGCGGAACGCCCAGAACTTGGGGGTGGGCGCGCCGCGCTCGTCGATCGGCGCGTCGTAGTCGTAGGACGTGATCGTCGGCTGGTAGCCCTCGCCGGTGCGCGGGTCGGCGGTGTTGGCGCCCGCCCAGGTACCGAAGTTGGTGCCGCCGTGCGCCATGTAGAGGTTGACGGAGGCGTCGTTCTCCAGGATCTCGCGCAGCGCGCCGGCGGCGTCCTCGGGGGAGCGGACGGTGTGCTTCTCACCCCAGTGGTCGAACCAGCCGTTCCAGAACTCCATGCACATCGCCGGGTCCTGCGGCCGGAAGCGGCGCAGCTCGCCGAACGCCTCGGTGGCGCGGCTGCCGAAGTTGACGGTGGCGAGATGGCCGGGGGCCGCCCCGCCGGTGAGGAAGAAGTCCTCCGGACCGTCGGAGGTGAACAGCGGGACGTCGATCCCGCGCGACCTCAGGCCGTCGGCGAGGTGCTGCAGGTAAGCGCTATCCGTACCGAATGACCCGTATTCATTTTCTATCTGGACCATCAGCACATTTCCGCCCCTGGTGGTCTGATGGGCCGCGATCATCGGGATCAGCCGGTCGTACCAGCGGTCCACATGGGCCAGGTACTGCGGGTCGGCGACCCGCAGCCGCAGGTCGCGGTCGGCCAGCAGCCACCAGGGCAGTCCGCCGTTCTCCCACTCCGCGCAGATGTACGGGCTGGGGCGCACGATCGCGTGCAGGCCGGCCTCGGCGGAGGCGCGCAGGAAGGCGTCCAGGTCGGCGATGCCGTCGAAGTCGTACTCGCCGGGGCGCGGCTCGTGGAGGTTCCACGGGACGTACGTCTCCACGGTGTTCAGGCCCATCGCGCGCAGCATGCGCAGCCGGTGCGGCCACTGTTCGGGGAGTGTGCGGAAGTAGTGCAGTGCGCCGGACAGCAGGCGCAGGGGGCGGCCGTCGAGGGAGAAGCCCTCGGGTGACATCTCGAGCATGAGGGTTCTCCGGTGCTGTGACGTGCTGCTGCGGTTGGCGTCAGCGTGATCGTAAGTGGGCGTTCCTGTCGCCACAATCCAAAGAATCAAACAGTGTTCAATCCGTTGTGGGGTGCGGAACGCCCATGATAGAAACCGCTTACTAGAGAGAAGTGAAGCACACCGTCGTCTTCGCCCATGGAGGTTCCAACCGCCATGCCCTCCCCCTGGTCCCGCCGGACATTCCTCGCCGGAAGCGGCGCCGCGGCCGTTGCCGCAGGCCTTCCCGCCGCCTCGCCCGCTGCCGCCGCACCTGCTGCCACCGCCCCGTCCGCGGCCGCCACCACGCAGGCCGCGGACGCCTTCGACACCCTGCGGCTGCGCTGGCGCGCCCTCACCCTGGGCACCGGATTCGACGCCGCTGCCGAGCCGTACGCGACGAAGCTCGCCACCCTCGGCACCGCCGCGCGCACCTCACTGGCGTCCATGGCCCCGGCCACCGGATCGCTCTGGCCCGACCAGCCGCTGAGCAGCACCGCCTCCATCACCGGCAGTTACGCCCGGCTCAACGAGATGGCGCAGGCCTGGGCCCAGCCCGCCACCGGCTCCACCGCCGACCCGGCGCTGATCGCGGCCGTCGTGCGGGGCCTGGACCACCTCTACGGGCAGGTCTACAACGAGAACACCACGCCGTTCCTCCCCAACTGGTGGGACTGGCAGATCGGCAGCCCCCGGCTCCTGCTCGACACGGTGACCGTGGCCTACGACGCGCTGAGCGCGGCTCAGACCGACTCCTACTTGCGGGCCGTCGACCACTTCGTGCCGGACTCCGCCGTCGGCTCGTACTCCGGCACCAGCACCGGCGCGAACCGGGTCGACCTGTGCCGGGTCATCGCCACCCGGGGCGTGCTGGGCAAGTCGGCGGCGAAGCTGGTGCTGGCCCGCGACGCGCTGTCGCCGGTCTTCCCGTACGTGACGACCGGCGACGGGCTGTACGCCGACGGCTCGTTCGTCCAGCACACCTATGTCGCGTACACCGGCTCCTACGGCGAGGTGCAGATCGACGGCCTGGCGCGGCTGTTCGCCCTGCTCGCCGGCTCCACCTGGGCGGTCACCGACCCGAACCGGCAGATCATCCTGGACTCGGTCGAGAAGGCGTACGCACCCTTCCTCTACAACGGCCTGGTCATGGACGCCGTCTCCGGGCGCGCCATCAGCCGGGGCATCGCCACCACCGATCCCACCCGTATCCAGGGCGACGACCACCGGCGCGGTCATCCGCTGCTCGCCCACATCGCGCTGCTCGCCGAGGGCGCGAGCGCCACCGAGCGGACCCGCTGGCAGGGCCTGGTGAAGGGCTGGATCCAGCGCGACTACTACAGCCCGGTGCTGGCGGACGCCAAGCTCGGCACAGCCGACCTCGCCCGGCTGCAGGCCATCGCCGACAGCGCCGTGACCGCGGTGGCGGAACCCGTCGCGCACCGGCTCTTCCCCGGCATGGACCGGGCCGTCCACCGCCGCGCCGACTGGGCCGCCGCGATCAGCATGGCCTCGAAGCGCATCACGTACTACGAGAACGGCAACGGCGAGAACCTGCGGGGCTGGCACACCGGCTCGGGCATGCTCTCCTGGTGGGGCTCCACCTACGGCAACGGCCAGTACAGCGACGCCTTCTGGCCCACCGTCGACCCGTACCGGCTGCCCGGCACCACGGTGTCGAAGAAGGCACTCGCGGACGGGGAGGGCGGCGCGTGGGGCGCGGCGCGGCCGGACGTGACCTGGGTCGGCGGCGCCACGGACGGGGTGTTCGCGGCGGTCGGCCAGCACCTCAAGGGCCTGTCGAGCACGATGAGCGCCCGCAAGTCGTGGTTCTGTCTGGACGACACGGTCGTCTGTCTCGGCGCGGGCATCACCAGCACCGACGGCACGGCCGTCGAGACCGTCGTCGAGAACCGGAACCTCGGCGCGACCGGCACCCACGGCCTCGCCGTCAACGGCACCACGCAGTCCACGGCGCTCGGCTGGTCCGCGACGCTGGCCGGCACCACCTGGGCCCGGATCACCGGCTTCGGGGGCTATGTCTTCCCGGGCGGCGGGGGAGCGACGGTGAAGGCGGTGCGCGAGGCGCGCACCGGCACCTGGGCCGCCATCAACACCGGCGGCACGACCGACGCGCTGACCCGCCGCTATCTCACCCTCTGGCTCGACCACGGCGTGAACCCGGCCAACGCCTCCTACGCCTATCTCGTCATGCCGGGCGCGACCGCCGCCGCCACCGCGGCCCGCGCCGCCGCCACCGGCTGGCTGGTGACCCTCGCCAACACCGCCGCCCAGCAGGGCGTCTCGGTGCCGTCGCTGGGGTTCACCGGGATCAACTTCTGGTCGGCGGGCACCGTCGGCGGCGTCACCGCCTCGCTCCCCGCCTCCGTCATGATCCGCGTCAGCGGCACCACGGCCACGGTCTGCGTCTCGGAGCCGCCCCGGTCCGGCGGCTCGCTCGACATCACCTGGAACCGGCCGGTGTCCGCCGTCACCTCCAAGGACGCCACAGTCACCGTCACCGGCACCGGGGCCTCACTGCGGCTCACCATCGCGCCGGGCATCACCGGGGCGACCCACCGGGCCACGGTGACTCTGGCGTGACACGCGGTCTAAATGATTCGTTCACGCGGGCAGCTTGCTCGTAAGGTGCCCGCGTGACGGATGACAGGACGCAGGACAACACGCCCACCGGCCGGTACAACGGCAGGCTGGAGATCCGGCCCGCGGACATCGGGGACGCGGTTGTCATCGCCGAGATCCACATGGCGTCACGCGCCGGCACCATGCCGTACCTCCCTCCGCAGCAGCGGAGCCTGGAGGAGGTCGCGTGGTGGGTGGAGAACATCGTGCTCACCGAGGGCCAGGCCTGGGTGGCGGTCGACTCCTACGGCGAGGTGCTCGGCTACGCCGCGCTGGAGGGCGACATGCTGGAGCAGCTGTACCTGCGGCCGGAGGCCCGCCGCCGGGGCGTCGGCTCGGCGCTCCTCGGCGAGGTGCGGCGCAACAGCCCCGACGGCCTGTCGCTGCACGTCTTCCAGGCCAACACCGGCGCCCGCGCGTTCTACGAGCGGCACGGCTTCACCGTCCTGGACACCAACGACGGCAGCCGCAACATGGAGAACCTGCCCGACATGACGATGCGCTGGATTCCCGGCACGGGCACGGGCACGGGTACGGCTACGGAGTAGGGAGCGTTGGCCAGGGCATACGGCCGGGCTGCTGACACGCGGTGACCAACGGCACACATACTGGCCGGTAACGTGCGGCAGTGGTGGCCGTAGGGTGATCGCCGTACGCTCCTCCCCACCCTCGACCGACATCCGGGAGACCGCATGCGTTCCGCGAAGGACTTCTTCCGCCCGCTGGCCGTAGGGGCTCCGGCCCCGGTACGGGAGGTGCCGTTCCGGCCCTCGCGGATGATCCACTTCTTCGATCCGGGCAACGAGAAGATGGCTGCCAAGGTCCCCTCCATCGCGCCCCAGGTGGACGTGCTGCTGGGCAACCTGGAGGACGCCATCCAGGCCGACCGCAAGGAGGCCGCCCGGAACGGGCTCGTGCAGATCGCCAAGGCGACGGAGTTCGGCGACACCCAGCTGTGGACGCGGATCAACAGCCTGGACTCGCCGTGGGCGCTGGACGACCTGCTCACCCTGGTCACCGAGATCGGCGACAAGCTCGACGTCATCATGGTGCCCAAGGTCGAGGGCGCCGAGGACATCCACTACGTCGACCGGCTGCTGGCGCAGCTGGAGGCGAAGGCCGGCATCACGCGGCCGATCCTGGTGCACGCCATCCTGGAGACCGCGACCGGCGTCGCGAACGTCGAGGAGATCGCCGGCGCCAGTCCCCGGATGCAGGGCATCTCGCTGGGCCCGGCCGACCTGGCCGCCAGCCGCCGGATGAAGACCACCCGGGTCGGCGGTGGCCACCCCGGCTACCTGGTCAGGGAGGACCCGAACCCGTCCGACGCCGACGCCCCGCGCGCCACGTTCCAGCAGGACCTGTGGCACTACACGATCGCCCGCATGGTCGACGCCTGCGCGGCGCACGGGATCCTGCCGTACTACGGGCCCTTCGGCGACATCCGCGACACCCTCGCCTGCGAGGACCAGTTCCGGAACGCCTTCCTGCTCGGCTGCGTCGGCGCCTGGAGCCTGCACCCGGTGCAGATCGCCATCGCCAAGAAGGTCTTCTCGCCCTCCCCGGCCGATGTCGCCTGGGCCCGCAAGGTGATCGACGCGATGGGCGACGGCACCGGCGCCGTCATGATCGACGGCAAGATGCAGGACGACGCGACGTACAAGCAGTGCCTGGTGGTCTCCGAACTGGCCGACACCCTCGCCGCCCGCGACCCCGAGCTCGCCGAGGCGTACGCCGCGGCAGAGAAGGAGTGACGACCATGACGGACAGCACCCTCCGCCCCCGCCGCTCCGTGCTCTACATGCCCGGGGCCAACGAACGCGCGCTGGAGAAGGCCAAGACGCTCCCCACCGACGCGCTCATCCTCGACCTCGAGGACTCCGTGGCGCCGGATGCCAAGGCCGACGCCCGCAAGCGCGTCGCGGCCGCCGCCGCGTCCGGGGAGTACGGCTACCGCGAGGTGACGATCCGGGTCAACGCCCCGGACACCGAATGGCACGCCGACGACCTGCGTGCCGCCGCCGAGGCCGGCCCGGACGCCGTCGTCGTCCCCAAGGTCGACTCCCCGGAGACCGTACGGGCCGTCGAGCGCGCCCTGGAGGCGGCCGGCGCCCCCGACCGCACCGCGATCTGGGCCATGATCGAGACGCCGCAGGCGATGTTCGACGCCCGCGCCATCGCCGCCGCGAGCGAGCGGCTGACCGTCCTGGTGATGGGCACCAACGATCTGGCCAAGGAACTGCACGCCGAGCACGTCCCCGGCCGGGCCCCGCTGCTGACCGGTCTCTCGCTGGCGCTGCTCGCCGCCGCCGCCACCGGCAAGACCATCTTGGACGGTGTCTACAACGACGTGCAGGACCTGGCGGGCTTCGAGGCCGAATGCCTCCAGGGGCGCCAGTTCGGATTCGACGGCAAGACCTTGATCCACCCGAAGCAGCTGGAGCCCTGCAACCGGCTCTTCGCACCCTCCGACGATGCGGTCGCACACTCCCGCCGGATCATCGAAGCCTTCGATCAGGCCACGTCAGAGGGGCGCGGCGTGGTCACGGTCGACGGCCGGATGATCGAGAACCTGCACGTCGAGGACGCCCGCCGGATCCTCGCGCTGGCCGCAGCGGTCGCCGGACGGTAGGGCGAAAGGTACAAAAAACCGGGCCCCGCGTGCCATGCGCGGGGCCCGGTCCTCTTTTGGTTCTGTCGATACCCGCCATGAAGTCGGAGCGGACACTGTACGAAGTGGACCCCCCGTTCGCGGGGGTCCCGCTCGTACTGTCGATACATGAGCTTTCTGGAAGAGGTGCCCGTCGAGGTGAACGACGCTCGCGGGCGCGTGGCCGAGCTTCGCGCGATCCGCGAGCAGGTCCTGCGCGGCCCCAGCGAGCGGGCGACCGAGGCGCAGCGCGCCAAGGGCAAGCTGACCGCACGCGAGCGGATCGCGCTGCTGCTGGACGAGGGCTCCTTCAACGAGGTCGAGCCGCTGCGCCGGCACCGCGCCACGGGCTTCGGCCTGGAGGCGAAGAAGCCGTACACCGACGGTGTCATCACCGGCTGGGGCACCGTCCACGGCCGGACCGTGTTCGTCTACGCCCATGACTTCCGGATCTTCGGCGGCGCGCTCGGCGAGGCGCACGCCACCAAGATCCACAAGATCATGGACATGGCCATCTCCTCGGGCGCCCCGCTGGTGTCGCTGAACGACGGCGCCGGCGCCCGTATCCAGGAGGGCGTCTCGGCGCTCGCCGGCTACGGCGGCATCTTCCAGCGCAACACCCGGGCCTCGGGTGTCATCCCGCAGATCTCCGTGATGCTCGGCCCGTGCGCGGGCGGCGCGGCCTACAGCCCGGCGCTGACCGACTTCGTCTTCATGGTCCGCGAGACCTCGCAGATGTTCATCACGGGACCGGACGTCGTCCAGGCCGTGACCGGCGAGAAGATCTCCCAGAACGGGCTCGGCGGCGCCGACGTCCACTCCGAGGTCTCCGGCGTCTCGCACTTCGCCTACGACGACGAGCAGCACTGCCTCGAAGAGGTCCGCTACCTGCTCTCGCTGCTCCCGCAGAACAACCGGGAGAACCCGCCCGCCACCGAGACCACCGACCCGGCCGACCGCCGCGGCGACGTCCTGCTGGACCTCGTGCCGGCCGACGGCAACCGCGCGTACGACATGCGCAAGGTCATCGAGGAGATCGTCGACGAGGGCGAGTACCTGGAGATCCACGAGCGGTGGGCCACCAACATCATCGTCGCGCTCTCCCGGCTGGACGGCCAGGTGGTCGGCATCATCGCCAACCAGCCCAACAGCATGGCGGGCGTCCTGGACATCGCGGCGTCCGAAAAGGCCGCGCGTTTCGTCCAGATGTGCGACGCCTTCAACATCCCGCTCATCACTCTCCTGGACGTACCCGGCTTCCTGCCGGGCGTCGACCAGGAGCATGGTGGGATCATCCGGCACGGAGCGAAGCTGCTCTACGCGTACTGCAACGCCACCGTGCCGAGGATCTCGCTGATCCTGCGCAAGGCCTACGGCGGCGCCTACATCGTCATGGACTCCCAGTCCATCGGGGCCGACCTCACGTACGCCTGGCCCACCAACGAGATCGCGGTGATGGGCGCCGAAGGTGCCGCCAATGTCATCTTCCGCAAGCAGATCGCCGAGGCCGACGACCCCGAGGCCATGCGTGCCCGCATGGTCAAGGAGTACAAGGCCGAACTGATGCACCCCTACTACGCCGCGGAACGCGGTTTGGTGGACGACGTCATCGACCCGGCCGAGACCCGCGAGGTGCTCATCCGCTCGCTGGCGATGCTCCGGACCAAGCACGCAGACCTGCCGTCGCGCAAGCACGGCAACCCGCCGCAGTAATGGAGACCACCTTGAGTACTCCCGCCGACACCCTGGCCCCCGACGCTCCGGCCCCCGACACCGTGACCCCGGACACCCTGGTCCGCGTCGAGAAGGGCCACGCCAGCGCCGAGGAGCTCGCGGCTCTCACCGCGGTCCTGCTGGCCCGCGCGGCCGCCAACGGCCACGCCGCCACCAGCTACGAGCAGCCCCGCTCCACGGCCGGCTGGCGCCGCCTGGAGCGCACTCCGGGCTTCCGCAGCTCGCACAGCTGGCAGGGCTGATCCCGCCGGTACGTCCCTGACGTGCCTCAGCACGACAGAAACACCGCAGAACGACAGAACGCCGGGCGGCCCCCGTAGGGGCCGGCCCGGCGTTTCTCGTTTGGGGGGATCCTCAGCGCAGGCGCGCCATCAGCGCGTGCTCCACCAGGGTGATCAGCGCGGACTTCGCCTCACCGCGGTTGCGGGCGTCCGTGGTGATGATCGGTGCCTCGGGCCCGATCTGCAGGGCCTCGCGCACCTCCTCGGGGCCGTACGGCTGGTGGCCGTCGAAGCCGTTGAGCGCGATCACGAACGGCAGGCCGCTGTTCTCGAAGTAGTCCACGGCCGGGAAACAGTCCGCGAGCCGCCGGGTGTCCACCAGGACGACGGCGCCGATCGCTCCGCGCACCAGGTCGTCCCACATGAACCAGAAGCGGTCCTGGCCCGGGGTACCGAACAGGTACAGGATCAGGTCCTCGTCCAGCGTGATGCGGCCGAAGTCCATCGCCACGGTGGTCGTGGTCTTGTCGGGCGCGTGCGTCAGGTCGTCGATACCGGCCGACGCGGAGGTCATCACAGCTTCGGTGCGCAGCGGGTTGATCTCCGAGACGGCACCGACGAACGTGGTCTTGCCCACGCCGAACCCGCCCGCCACCACGATCTTCGCGGAGGTCGTGGAGCGGGTCGCCCCGTTAGAGCTTGCGAAGTCCACTGAGCACCCTTTCAAGCAATGTCACTTCTGGCTGACCACCCGCGGACTCGTCGCCACCGGGCTGGTGGACGGCGACCAGCCCGGCCTCGGCCAGGTCGGCGACGAGAATACGGGCGACACCGAGAGGGATCGTCAGCAGTGCGGAGATCTCCGCCACCGACTTGATCTCCCGGCAGAGAATGCAGATCCGCTGGTGCTCCGGCAACTGCCCCCGCAACTGCACCGGGTCGGCCGTGGTGCTGACCAGCGCCTCGATGGCGAGCTGGTAGCGCGGCCGGGTCCGGCCCCCGGTCATGGCGTACGGCCGCACCAGCCCGGAAGGGGCCTGGGCGCGCTGCCGGCCGGGCCGTGCCGGTGCCTGCGGCGGATCGTACGGCTGGATCCGGGGCTGGCGGTAGCGCGGCTCGGGGTCAGGAGTCGGAGCCGAGGGGAAGTTGTAACGGTTCAGAGGCGGCTGCTGCTGCTGGCTGCCGTACGGATCTCCGCCTGGTGGCGTTGTCACGGTTCCTCCTCCTGATGAAGGTTGTGGGGGCTGCGTTCCCGCACCCTATGGGTACGGGGACGCGCCCGCACGCCTGTCCGTTAGTTGAGCAGGCACCTAGTTGAGAAGACTGCTAATTGAGCAAACTGCCTTGAAGTTCGGAGCGGAGGTCGGGGGTGAGGACGGTCCCGGTCCGGTCGACCAGCAGGGCCATCTCGTACCCGACGAGGCCGATGTCGCACTCGGGGTGAGCGAGTACGGCCAGCGAACTGCCGTCGGAGACGGACATGATGAAGAGGAATCCGCGTTCCATCTCCACGACCGTCTGGTTGACGCTGCCGCCTTCGAAGATGCGGGAGGCTCCGGCGGTGAGCGAGGTCAGGCCGGAGGCGACGGCGGCGAGCTGGTCGGCGCGGTCACGAGGAAAGCCCTCGGACATCGCGAGCAGCAGGCCGTCGGCGGAGACCACCACCGTGTGGGACACCCCAGGGGTGTTGTCCACGAAGTTGGTGATCAACCAGTTCAGATTCTGTGCCGCCTGGCTCATCGGACTCAACTAACGCTCCTGGTTCTGAGGGCCACCGTAGTGATGGTCGGGGGCCTGGCCGTTCGTGTCAGTTCCCGCAGTGCGTCCCTGCTGGACGCCACGGCGCAGATTGCTCAGCCGGCCGCGGACGTCCTCCGGCGCGCGGGAGACCTGTGGGCCGCCCTGCGGAGTCTGCTGTGCGGTACCCGCGACCAGGTTGGCCTTGGGTACTCGACGGGGCAGGCCGGAGGGGGTTACCCCACCCGCCTTGGGTTCGCGGACCTGTTCGGCCCGCTGCCAGTGCTGGTCGTTCTGGGAACGCCAGTCGGTCTCGGCCTCTTCCGGTGCCTGTTCCGGCTCCGGATCGGGCTGGGGGACCGGCTGGACCGCCGGTTCCGCCGCCACCTGGTCCGGTTGCGGCCACTGCCGGTCGCGGCGTGGCAGGCCGGCATCCGTCAGCGAGGGGGAGCCTACGCTCTCCGGCGCCCCGAAGGGGGCCCCGGGAACGGAATCCGGCGCCTGCTGATCCTGCTGGGCGACGGGCTGCGCCCAGTCGTCCAGCACGGGTGGGACGGGAGCTCCGGAAGGTGCGGGCTGGACCGGGAAGTCCTGCTGCCACTCCGGCTCGTAGGACGACGGCTGCTGGTACGCGGGCTGCGCACCGTACGGGTCGCCCTGACCGTTGTACTCCGGCTGGCCGGCGAAGTCCTGCCCGCCGAAGTCCTGCCCCTGGAAGTCCTGCGCCGGGTAGCCCTGGCCCTGGAAGTCCTGGCCCGGGGCGTAGCCGCCGTCGTACTGCGGCTCGTACCCCTGCTGGTCCTGCTGTCCCCGCTGCCGCGGGATGTCGTCGCCGAACATCGCGACGTCCTCCGGCCGTTCCGAGGCCGAGGCCTCCAGTTGGGCACGGCGCTCCTCGCGCTGCAG
Organism: Streptomyces sp. SID13666; assembly: GCF_010548325.1. Lineage (NCBI taxonomy): Bacteria > Bacillati > Actinomycetota > Actinomycetes > Kitasatosporales > Streptomycetaceae > Streptomyces > Streptomyces sp. SID13666. Next base: position 120,538 of record NZ_JAAGLX010000026.1, read on the forward strand.
CGAGCGGCCGACGGGGTCGAGCTGCCCGGGGGCGCCGGAGGCCGTGAACGCGGACTCGTCCGACCGCTCGTACTGGGAGTCGTCGAAGCCCAGCTCGGCGGCGGTCGGCTGGTAGCCGAACTCGGCGGTCGAGTGCTCGGGGACGATGCGCGACACGGTGAAGTCCGAATCGTCGTCCTCGGGCAGTTGGTCCTCGCCGCCACCACCGTGGGTGATCGGCTCCGGGAGCATGACGAGCGAGGTGGTGCCGGCCTGCTCGCCCGAGGGGCGCAGCTGGACGCGGACACCGTGCCGGTCGGCGAGCCGGCCGACCACGAACAGGCCCATGCGCTGGGAGATCGCGACGTCCACGGTCGGCGGGTCGGCCAGCTTGTGGTTGATGTCGGCGAAGTCCTCGGCGGTCAGGCCGATGCCCTTGTCGTGGATCTCGACCATGACGCGGCCGTCCGGCAGCCGGGTCGCGGTGACCCGCACCTTGGTCTGCGGCGAGGAGAACGTGGTGGCGTTCTCCAGCAGCTCGGCCAGCAGGTGCACGAGGTCGGTCACGGCGGTGCCGTGGATTTCCGTCTCCGGTATCCCGACCAGCTCGATGCGCTCGTACGCCTCCACCTCGGAGGCCGCCGCGCGCAGCACGTCGACGAGCGGGACCGGCTGGTTCCAGCGGCGGCCCGGCTCCTCGCCGGCGAGCACCAGCAGGTTCTCGCCGTTGCGCCGCATACGGGTGGCGAGGTGGTCCATCTTGAACAGGTTCTCGAGCTGGTCCGGGTCCGCCTCGTTGTTCTCCAGCTCGGTGATCAGCGTGAGCTGTCGCTGGATGAGGCCCTGGTTCCGGCGCGAGAGGTTGGTGAAGATCGCGTTGACGTTGCCCCGCAGCAGAGCCTGCTCGGCGGCGAGCCGCACGGCCTCGCGGTGCACCTGGTCGAAGGCGCGGGCGACCTCGCCGATCTCGTCGTGGCTGGTGATCGGGATCGGCTGGACCGTGGTGTCCACCCGGCCCGGGTCGGTGCGCGACAGCTGGTCGACCAGCCCCGGCAGCCGCTGTTCGGCGACGTCGAAGGCGGCGTTGCGCAGCTTGCGCATGCTGCGGCTCATGTTGCGCGCCATCATGCCCGCGATGATGAAGGCGACGATCAGGGCGAGGACGACGATGGCCGCGTTGATGATCGCGTCGGTCTTGGCGCTGGAGGAGATGGTCTCGGCGTCGCCCACGGCCGTTTCTGCGAGGTTCTGCTCGACGGTCCGGTACGCGTCGAAGGCGAGCGTGTTGCTGGCGAACCAGCTCTCCGGGGTGATGCCCTCGGCGCGGAGCTCCTTGGCCGACTTGTCCGAGGCGATCTCGGCGACCATCTTCTCGATGCCCGGCGGGGGCACGAACGTCTGACCGGCCTGCTCGGCCTGCGCGGCGGCGGCCGTGAGCTGCTCCTTGCCCTTCTTCTCCGCGGCGGCCTGGGCGTCCTTCAGGTGCTGGGCGTCGGCGGGGGTACCGCCGCCGCTGTACTCCTGGAGCGCGATGCCCTGCAGGTAGAGGTACGAGGTGAGGGCGGTCTGCTGGAGCTTCTTCTCCCTGGCCGGCACCTGGCCCTCGACCAGGATGTGCATGCCGATGGAGCGGCTCAGCGACTCGGCGGCCTTGGCCAGCGAGATGGCGTAGAGGGTACGGCCGTAGCTGGTGATGTTCCCGGTGCCGAGGTTCAGCTCGTTGGAGAGCTCCATCAGCGGGTGCTGCACGCTGACGTACGCCTCTTCGGTCTGCTTGTCGGGCAGCTGCCGGGTGTAGGCGGCCTTGCGGATGGTCTGCAGGCGGGGCTCCGCCTTGCGGAAGCCCTCCACGCGGCGCTCCAGCGAGGCGGAGGCGGGCATCTGGTCGACGGCCTCGTTGAAGACCTGGGCGGCGGCGTCGGTGGCCGCGTAGGCCCCCGTCACCACCGGGTCGTCCCGCCTGCCCTGCACCAGGGGAACGACCGTGATGTCACGTTCGTTGATCAAGGCGTGGCTGTAGCCGGCCGCCGCGCGCACCAGGATGGCGGTGCGCTTGGCGGCGTCCGCCTGCTGCCAGGTGTGCACGGAGTTCTGCACGGTGAAGCCGCCCATGACGAGGGCGACGAGTACCGGGATGAGGAGGATGGCGTTCAGCTTGGTGGCCACCCGCCAGTTGCGCACCGCGAAACGGCTGCCGGACCCGGCAGGGTCCGGGGTGGCGACAGCGGTCGCGTCGGGCACGCCCTCGTACCGCTGGGGCGGCGTGAAATTGCCCCGGGGGCCATCCGCGGAGCCCGGCTCTGCTCGCCTCGTGTCCCTCACTTGACCAACAACCTCTCGGCGACAACACAGCAAAGTGCCGTTACTACTCTCGGGTTCTGCGAATTTCAGCACGTCATGGGGGTACTAGCCAAACGTCGTACAAAGTGCAACGAACACTCGAACACGCTGAGATAAATAGGGCATAAGCTCTTTGAGGTGCCAAACCGCACGACCGGTATCACCGCAACGGAACCAGTCGAGCGCGGGGGGTGTTCGCCACCCGTCGATTCTCTGTCGAAACGTTATGAACGCAAGAACCGGCCGTGTCAAATGACACAGCCGGTCCTGGGGACAACTGGCAACCATGAAGGCTTACTTGAGTCGAGCCAGCAATGCGTGCTCCACGAGCGTGATCAACGCGCTCTTCGCCTCGCCGCGGTGGCGGGCGTCCGTCGTGATGATCGGAGCCTCGGGCCCGATCTGCAGCGCCTCGCGTACTTCCTCCGGCCGGTAGGGCTGGTGGCCCTCGAAACCGTTGAGGGCGACGACGAACGGCAGGCCGCTGTTCTCGAAGTAGTCCACGGCCGGGAAACAGTCCGCCAGCCTGCGGGTGTCGACCAGCACGACGGCGCCGATCGCGCCCCGCACCAGGTCGTCCCACATGAACCAGAAGCGGTCCTGGCCCGGCGTACCGAACAGGTACAGGATCAGGTCGTCATCGAGGGTGATTCGGCCGAAGTCCATCGCCACCGTGGTGGTCGTCTTGTCCTGGACGTGGCTGAGGTCGTCGATCCCGGCCGACGCGGAGGTCATGACGGCCTCCGTGCGCAGCGGGTTGATCTCCGAGACCGCGCCGACGAACGTGGTCTTGCCCACGCCGAAGCCGCCCGCCACCACGATCTTGGCCGAGGTGGTGGACCGGGCCACAGGCGGGCCGTAAGCCGCCTGCGGTTGCGGTCTAGAGCTTGCGAAGTCCACTGAGCACCCTTTCGAGCAGTGTCACATCAGGCTGTCCGCCGGCCTCGCCACTGCCCGGCTGGTGGATAGCGACCATGCCGGCCTCGGCGAGGTCGGCCACGAGAATGCGGGCCACGCCGAGCGGGAATCCCAGCAGCGCGGAGATCTCCGCGACCGACTTGATCTCCCGGCAGAGGTGGCAGATCCGCTGGTGTTCGGGGAGCAGCCCCTGGTACTGGCCCGCATCGGCCGTGGTGCTGACCAGCGCCTCGATGGCGAGCTGGTAGCGCGGCCGGGTACGGCCACCGGTCATGGCGTACGGCCGCACCAGCGGCTGGTCGCCTTCATCCCCGTACGGCGCGTGGTGGGACGCGCCGTACGGGCCCGGCGAGGCGGGTGGCGGGGTCATGAGGGTCCTCCGTGTCCGGGCAAAACGGTCTCGGTGCAGGAAGTACGCATCGTGCGGTGAAAACGTGATCAGAGCAGTCAGTGCATCAGGCTGCCCTGGAGTTCGGAGCGGAGGTCGGGGGTGAGGACGGTCCCGGTCCGGTCGACCAGCAGGGCCATCTCGTACCCGACGAGGCCGATGTCGCACTCGGGGTGAGCGAGTACGGCGATCGAGGAACCCTCGGAGACGGACATGATGAAGAGGAATCCGCGTTCCATCTCCACGACCGTCTGGTTGACGGCGCCGCCTTCGAAGATGCGGGAGGCTCCGGCGGTGAGCGAGGTCAGGCCGGAGGCGACGGCGGCGAGCTGGTCGGCGCGGTCACGAGGGAAACCCTCGGACATCGCGAGCAGCAGGCCGTCGGCGGAGACCACCACCGTGTGGGACACCCCAGGGGTGTTGTCCACGAAGTTGGTGATCAACCAGTTCAGATTCTGTGCCGCCTGGCTCATCGCACTCAACTATCGCTCCTGGTTATTCGTGCCGAAGCCCCGGCCGTCGGTGTTGCCATTGCCTGCCTCGCGGCCCTGCTGGATGCCACGCCGGAGGTTCGTCAGCCGGCCGCGCACATCGTCGGGCGCCCGGGAGACCTGAGGACCGCCCTGCGGCGCCTGCTGGGGGGTTGCCCCGCCTGCGACCAGGTTGGCCTTGGGTACCCGGCGCGGCAGACCGGAGGGAGTGACCCCGCCCGCCGACGGCTCGCGGACCTGTTCGGCCCGCTGCCGGAGTTCGTCGTTGGGAGAGGTGCGCCAGTTCGGCGTCTCCCGGGGCGCCGGCTGGGTCGGCTGGGCCGGAGTGACCGGCCGCGCCTGGACCGGAGCCGGTGCGGGCTGTTCGGCCCGGGCCCGCTGGGGCTGCTGCTGCGGCTGGGCCGGCAGCGGCTGCTGTTGCTGGGCCGGCGGCGTCTGCCGGGGCTGCGGAGCGGGACGGGCCGGAGCCGCGGGCGCGGCGGCGGTGGGAGCGGCGGGCGCCGCCCGTTCCACGTGCACCTGCTGCATCCGCTCGGCCTGACCGGTACGGAACCAGTCGGACTCCATCGTTGCGAAGATCGGCGTGGGCTCGTCACCGCGCGGCGGGGCCGGCGGCAGTGCCATCGGCTCGTTGACCGGCGGCAGTTGCGGCTCGACGCCGCGGTTCGGCTGCCGGTTGGCCTGCTGTGGGTAACCCTGCTGCTGGTTGCCCTGCTGGCCGTTCTGCGACGGCTGGCCCTGCTGCGGCGGCCGGTTCCCGTTGAACCCGCCCGCGGCCGGAGGCCCGCCGCGCTGCGGCAGACCCTGGGCCGGGACGTTCTGGCCCGGGTACGGCTCGGTCAGCGACCGGTCGCCCGCCGGGGGAGTGCCGACCACCGGGAACTGTCCGGTGTCGGTCCGGCCGTCGGGGTAGCCGGGGCCGGCCTGCTGCCGGCCGGCCGGCAGCGGGAACTCGCCGGTACCGCTGTTGTCGGGCTGCGCGGGGCGCTGGAACTCACCCGTGGACTCCGGCTGGTACCCGTCGGGGCGAGCCCCGCCGCGTACCGGGGCCGGGCCCGGTGCTCCGCCGAAGACGTCGGAACGGAAGCCGCCGGGGCCCGCGTCCTGCGCGGTGGGCGCGGGGTACGGGTTGTTCGTCGGGGAGAACGGGTCGCCGAGCGGCAGACCGGCGTCCTGCCGGGAGCCGGCACCCGGGTTCGGGCGCTGGTAGTCGCCCCGCGGCTGCGGCTGCTGCGGTGCCGGGCGTGAGCCGGGCGGCGGGCCGTCGAAGTCGGGGCGCTCGAACCTGGCGGTGGACTCCACGTCCTCGTGGCCGCGCGGAGCGTCCATCGCCGGGCCGCGGTCGGCCGGAGCGGGGAAGCCCTGCTGCGGGTTCCCGCTGCGCTGCGGCTGGCCCTGCGGGGGCTGGCCGCCCTGCGCCCAGCTCGGGCCGGACGGCTGCGGCTGGCCCTGCGGCTGACCGGTGTGCTGGCCGCCGC